>JAEXBL010000295.1 GCA_023394015.1 Pseudomonadota bacterium
GCATATGACCACGCAGAAAACGCCACCCATCTCCGTCGCCGACATCCGCAAGAGCTTTCTCGACTTCTTCGAGAGCAAGGGCCACACCGTGGTGCCTTCCAGCCCGCTGGTGCCGGGCAACGACCCGACGCTGATGTTCACCAACTCGGGGATGGTGCAGTTCAAGGACGTGTTCCTCGGCACCGACAAGCGCCCCTACGTGCGCGCGGCCAGCGTGCAGGCCTGCCTGCGCGCCGGCGGCAAGCACAACGACCTGGAGAACGTGGGCTACACCGCGCGCCACCACACCTTCTTCGAGATGCTGGGCAACTGGTCCTTCGGCGACTACTTCAAGAAGGAGAGTATCGAATGGGGCTGGGAGCTGCTGACCCAGGTGTACGGCCTGCCGCCCGAGCGGCTGATGGCGACCGTCTACCAGGACGACGACGAAGCCTACGACATCTGGACCCAGGTCATCGGCCTGCCGCCCGAGCGCGTGGTGCGCATCGGCGACACCAAGGGCGGCAAGTACAAGAGCGACAACTTCTGGATGATGGCCGACACTGGCCCCTGCGGCCCGTGCAGCGAGATCTTCTACGACCACGGCCCGCACATCCCCGGCGGCCCGCCCGGCAGCCCCGAGGAAGACGGCGACCGCTTCATCGAGATCTGGAACCACGTGTTCATGCAGTTCGAGATGCACGAGGACGGCAGCCTGACGCCGCTGCCCGCCCCTTGCGTGGACACCGGCATGGGCCTGGAGCGCCTGGCCGCCATCCTGCAGCACGTGCACAGCAACTACGAGATCGACCTGTTCGAGCGGCTGATCGCCGAGGCGGGTAAGGCCACCGGCTGCACCGACCTGGCCAACCCCTCGCTGAAGGTGATCGCCGATCACATCCGCGCCACGGCCTTCCTGGTCAGCGATGGCGTGATCCCGTCCAACGAAGGCCGCGGCTACGTGCAGCGCCGCATCATCCGCCGCGCCATCCGCCACGGCTACAAGCTGGGGCAGAAGAAGCCCTTCTTCCACCAACTGGTGCCGGTGCTGGTCGAATTGATGGGCGCCGCGTACCCGCGCCTGCAGGCGGAGGCCAAGCGCGTCGAAGAAGTGCTGAAGGCCGAGGAAGAGCGCTTCTACGAAACCCTGGCCCACGGCATGGAGATTCTGGACGACGCGCTGATCGCCGGCCGCAAGGAGCTGCCCGGCCACGTCGCCTTCAAGCTGCACGACACCTACGGCTTCCCGCTCGATCTGACGCAGGACGTGTGCCGCGAACGCGGCGTCACGGTGGACGTGGCGGGCTTCGACGAGGCCATGGCGGCGCAGAAGGCCGCCGGCCGCGCCGCCGGCAAGTTCAGGATGGACAAGGCGCTGGACTACAGCGGCGCGGCCAACGTCTTCACCGGCTACGACGAGCTGGCCCATGCGTCGAAAGTCGTGGCGCTCTACGCCGATGGCGCGAGCGTCAGCGAGCTGAAGCAGGGCCAGAGCGGCGTCGTCGTGCTCGACACCACGCCCTTCTACGCCGAGAGCGGCGGCCAGGTGGGCGATGCCGGCGTGCTGCTGGCGCCCGGCCAGCGCTTCGCCGTGGAAGACACGCAGAAGATCAAGGCCGACGTCTACGGCCACCACGGCGTGCTGACACAGGGCACGCTGAAGATCGACGATGCGGTGGACGCGCGCGTCGACGAAGCCATGCGCGCCGCCACCATGCGCAACCACAGCGTCACCCACCTGATGCACAAGGCGCTGCGCGAGGTGCTGGGCGCGCACGTGCAGCAAAAGGGCTCGCTGGTCGACAGCGAGAAGACGCGCTTCGACTTCGCGCACAACACGCCCGTCACGCCGGAGCAGATCACCGAGATCGAGCGCCGCGTGAACGCCGAGATCCTGGCCAACGCCGCCACCGAGGCCGCCGTGATGCCGCTGGAGCAGGCGCAGCAAAGCGGCGCCCTGATGCTGTTCGGCGAGAAGTACGGCGAGACCGTGCGCGTGCTCAGCATCGGCTCCAGCAAGGAGCTGTGCGGCGGCACCCACGTCAGGGCCACGGGCGACATCGGCCTGTTCAAGATCGTCAGCGAAGGCGGCATTGCCGCCGGCGTGCGCCGCATCGAGGCCATCACCGGCACCAACGCGCTGGAATACACGCAGGGCCTCGAATCCAGCCTGCACAGCGTGGCCGCCACGCTGCGCACGCCGCCTGCCGAGGTGCAGGCGCGCCTGGGCCAGGTGCTCGATCAGGTGAAGGCGCTGGAGAAGGAAGTCGCCCAGCTCAAGGGCAAGCTGGCTTCCAGCCAGGGCGACGAACTGCTGGCCAAGGCGGTGCTGGTGAATGGTGTCAAGGTGCTGACCGCGCGCCTGGAAGGCGCCGACGCCAAGACCCTGCGCGAGGCCATGGACAAGCTGAAGGACAAGCTCGGCACCGCCGCCATCGTGCTGGCCGCCGTGGAGGGCGACAAGGTGCAACTGGCCGCCGGCGTGACCAAGGACACGGTGGGCAAGCTCAAGGCCGGCGAGCTGGTCAACTTCGTCGCCAGCCAGGTCGGCGGCAAGGGCGGGGGCAAGCCCGACATGGCCATGGCCGGCGGCACCGACGCCAGCGGCCTGGCCAAGGCGCTGCAAAGCGTGCAGGGCTGGGTGGCCGAGCGGCTCTGACGCGCGGTCGCGCCCGGCGCCTGGTCTTCAGCGCGGCCGATCGGCCAGGCCAGCGTGCAGGCGCGGCGGCGCGGCGCCCCGGCCGGACGGCGGGCCGTCGCGTCGGCGCATGGCCCAGCGCTCCACGGTGACAAACGACAGCGCGGCCAGGCCGACCGACAAGGCGCTGCCCAGCAGCAGCTCCGCCGGCCAGTCCAGGTGGCTGCGCAGCGCGCGGTAAATCGGGTAGTGCCACAGGTAGACGCCATACGACAGCTGCCCCAGCCTGACCAGCAGCGGCTGGTCGAGCATGTCGAACACCGGCCCGCTGCGCCCCAGCACCGCCATCAGCGTCACCACGGTGGCCAGCTCCACCACCGTCATGGCCCAGCTCATCACCGCCATGTCGCCCCACTCCAGGCGCATCAGCAGCGGCACCAGCAGCACCAGCCACAGGCCGAGCGGCAGGCGTGCCTGGGCGCGCCGGAACCAGGCCGGTTGCTCTGCCACCAGGGCCGCCAGCAGGCTGCCGGCCAGCAGGCCGGTGGCGCGGGTATCGAAGCGAAAGAAGATTTCATAGAACGCCTGGCCCCGCGACACCCAGTACAGGCGCCAGGCCCAGGCCAGCACCAGCAGGCCCAGCATGGGCCGCCACCAGGCGCCCGGCGGCCGGCGCCGTGCCAGCCAGGCGATGAACAGCGGCCACAGCAGGTAGAAGTGCTCCTCCACCGACAGCGACCACATGTGCAGCAGGCTGTTCGGCTGGTCGAAAAACGCGATGCCGTAGTCGGCCAGGTACAGGGCCGACACCAGCGCGTCGGTGTACCAGTCGCCGGCCTCGGGCCACAGCAGGGGCGCGACCAGGCAGTACACCGCCAGAAACAGCAGCAGCGCCGGCATCAGCCTGAAGAAGCGCCGCCGGTAGAAGCGCCAGAAGTCGATGCGGCCGCTGTGCCGCAACTCGATCAGCAGCAGCGACGTGATCAGGTAGCCGCTGAGCACAAAAAACAAATCCACACCAAAAAACGCGGCTTCGAACATCGGCACATGCGCGTGCGACAGCATGACCAGCACGATGGCGACGCCGCGCAGGCCATCCAGGGCCGGGTTGTAGGCGAGCTTCAAGGGGGGTGGCAAGACGGTGATCCTCCTCAGGCGCAGCGCGGCGGCGCCAGATGCGGCACCTGAAGGCGGCGCCGTGCAATGGGGCGGATCATGCGCCGGGGCCGGGCCCCGGGCGTAAGAAGATGTGGCGCTTCAGCCGGCGTGCGGCGCGCGCCGCGGGCGCGCTCAGGCGCCGTCGTGCACGTGCGTCTCGTCGCGCCGCAGCACGCCCTTGCCGAACATCGGCGCCAGCACGTGGGCCAGCCAGTCGCCCCAGGCCAGGTCGGGGCGGTGCTGCCGGTGCAGGGTGCGCAGGGCCGGGGCGCGCTGCAGCCACTGCTCGAAGTCGGCGTGCGTCATGCGCTCGGCGTCGAGCAGCTGGTACTTGATCAGCACCTTGGCGGCGTAGAGCGCGGGCTGCGCCGGGTTGTCGATGAACTGCTCGATGCGCTGGCGCGCGCGTGCCATGGCGGCATCGATGGCGCCGCCTTCGCGCCTGAAGGGCGCGCCGTGGCCGGGGATGACCACCGCCGGGTCGAGCTGCCGGATCAGCGCCAGCGTCTGGTTGAAGGTCTCGAAGCTGTCCAGGCCCTCGATGTGCGGAAAGATCACGCCCACGCCGTGTTCCCACAGTGCATCGCCGGCCATCAGCACGCCGTGCCGCGGCTCGAACAGCAGCACGGCCAGCGCGTCGTGACCGGGTGCGGCGTGAATCTGCCAGTCGTGGGCGCCCAGGCGCACCGTCTGGCCTGGCACCAGGGCGTGCTGCGCGCCAAAGCGGTCGCAGCGCTGCGCCGTGCCGTCGAAGGTGAGCGCGTCCTGGTCCCAGGCCTGCACGTGCGGCAGCGAGGGCTCGGGCACCCAGGTGCGCACGGCGGGCCAGGCCGCCTGCAGCGCGCCGGTGCCGCCGCAGTGGTCGCTGTGCAGGTGGGTGTGGGCGATGTCGGCCAGCGGCTGGCCGGCCAGCGCGTCCCGCACGCGGCGCACGGTGGCGGCCGCGTGCTTGCTGTGGCCGGTGTCGATGAGGGCGGGCGCATCGCCCAGGCACAGCAGGGTGTTGGACGACAGCCAGTCGCGCTCGAAGAAGATCAGGTCGGGGGGCAGGGCGTGCATGGGTGGGATGAACAAGCAGGCAGGCGCGCCGGCGGCCAGGCGCTGCGGCCCAGTGT
>JAEXBL010000433.1 GCA_023394015.1 Pseudomonadota bacterium
GGTAGGGCGCGTTGGTCATGCTCTCCATGCCGCCGGCCACCATCACCTCGGTGGTGCCGGACTTGAGCATGTCGGCGGCCAGCATCATGGCCTTCATGGCCGAGCCGCAGACCTTGTGCACGGTGACGGCGCCGGTGGACTTGGGCAGCCCGCCCTTGAGCGTGGCCTGGCGCGCCGGCGCCTGGCCCTGGCCGGCCTGCAGCACGTTGCCGAACACGACTTCATCGACCTGCTCGGGCTTCACGCCCGCGCGCTCGACGGCGGCCTTGATCGCGGCGCCGCCCAGGTCGTGCGCGGCCAGGTTGGCAAAGTCGCCCTGGAAGCTGCCCATGGGGGTGCGGGCGGCGGAAACGATGACGATGGGGTCTTGCATGAGGTTCTCCTGAGTGAAGTGAAAAACAGGTCAGCGATTGCCGAAGAGCAGAAAGTAGGCGTTCATCAATGGCGCCACAGCGGTGACGAGTTTCCAGGTCATGCCCGCACCCCGCAGGCCGAACGGCAGGTGCCACCCGAGGTGCTTGGCCAGGACCTGGTCACCGCCGCGAAACCAGACCCAGATGAACAAGGCCAGCTGCAGGCCCGTGGTGAGCACATAGGCCGCGCCACGCTGCCACAAGGGCCACTGGTCAAAGTAAGGGGACGCATCCGCGCCAATGCTTCGTTGCAACAACCACAAGATAACGCAGGGTACTGTAATGGCCAGTGCATATTGCCGCGCGAAGCCATGTGCCGCGTCGACTTCGACCTGCCCCTTGGCCACCAGGCCTTGGCTGCGTCGTTGAATGTCCCATGCGCCGACAAGGCCCACCCAGGCGCCGCAGAGCAGCCAGAACCAGTAAGCGACGATCTCCATGGCGCTGCGCAGTCCTACTCCGAAGGCTCCACCACCGTCGTCGGCGCCTGCGCCTCCGGCTGATGCAGCGGCGCTTCCGCGCGCTCTGCGGCCCGGTCGATCGGTCCCGGCATGCCGCCCGCGCCGCCCTCGATGCCAAAGCGCCGGTGCGCCGCGTACGGGTAGAAGTCGATCACCTCGCCGCGCTGGATGCGCTCCTTGTTCTGCTGCCAGAAGTCGGGCTCCAGCAGGTCGGCGTGGTGGCGCATGAAGGCTTCGCGCACGCGCGGGTTGCCGAGCAGGAAGGGGCCGAAGGTCTCGGGGAACACGTCGTGCTTGCCCACCGGGTACCAGATCTCGCCGCTCAGCTTGTCCTCCTCGTTGCGCGGCGCGGGCACGCGGCGGAAGTTGGTGTCGGTGAGGTATTCGATCTCGTCGTAGTCGTAGAACACCACCTTGCCGTGGCGCGTGACGCCGAAGTTCTTCCACAGCATGTCGCCGGGGAAGATGTTGGCGGCCACCAGGTCCTTGATGGCGTGGCCGTATTCGAACACGGCGCGCTCGATCTGCGCCTGCGCCGCCGGGTCGTCGCCGGCGTCGAAGGCCTCCTGCAAGTACAGGTTGAGCGGGATCATGCGCCGCTCGATGTAGGCGTGCTGGATGATGACCTCGACCTGGCCGTCGCCGTCGCGGTCGGAGATCTCCAGCTGGCTGGCGGCGTGCTGCTCCAGCTCGGCGATCAGCTCGTCGGTGAAGCGCGCGCGCGGAAAGGCCAGCAGCGAGAACTCCATGGTGTCGGCCATGCGGCCCACGCGGTCGTGGCGCTTGACCAGCTGGTACTTGGCGCGCACTTGCTCGCGCGTGGTTTCCTTGGGCGGCGCGAAGCGGTCGCGGATGACCTTGAACACGTAGGGAAAGCTGGGCAGGTCGAACACCAGCATCACCATGCCCTTGATGCCGGGGGCGATGCGGAACCGGTCGGTGCTGTGGCGCAGGTGCCAGAGCAGGTCGCGGTAGAACAGGTTCTTGCCCTGCTTGGCCAGGCCCAGGGCGTTGTAGAGCTCGGCGCGGGGCTTGCGCGGCATCAGGCTGCGCAGGAACTGCACGTAGGCGGACGGGATTTCCATGTCCACCATGAAGTAGGCGCGCGAGAAGCTGAACAGGATGGCCAGGTCGTCCTCGCCGAACAGCGCCGCATCCACGTAGATGGTGCCCGGCGTGCGGTGCAGCAGCGGCAGCGAAAAGGGAATCTCGCGGAAGCCGTTGATCAGCTTGCCCACCAGGTAGGCGCCCTTGTTGCGGTAGAACAGGCTGGACAGCACCTGCAGCTGGAAGTTGGGCCGCAGGCGCGCGTCGCCCAGCTCGGCGCGCAGCGCGTCGGCCACCAGGCGCACGTCGCGCTGCAGGTCCTCGAAGCGGCAGCGCAGCGCAAAGGATTCGAGCACGGCGCGCACCGTGGCCTCCAGCTGCCCGGCGCCCTGCGGGTAGAAGGCCTGGAAGGTGGTCTTGGCGCGCGGGTCGTCGGTCTCCAGGTATTCGGTGCTGATGGCCGGGCGCACGAAGATGAAGTCGTTGTGGAAGTAGCTGCGGTGCAGGATCTTGGTGGTGACCGAGTTGAAGAAGGTCTCGGCCAGCTCGGGCTGCGGGTGCGCCACCAGCAGGCCGATGTAGTGCAGCTTGACCTGCTGCCACACCGCCATGGGCTGGGTGCCGGCCTGGAACTCGCGCTCCAGCCGGCGCTGGCATTCGCGCACGCGCAGGTCGTAGAACTCGATGCGCTCGCGCTGGGCGCGCTGCTGGCCGTGCCAGTCGCAGGTCTCGAAGCGGTGCTTGGCGCGCGCCGATTCGGTGCGGAACAGGGTGTAGTGGCGGTTGAAGCCGTCGATCATCGCCCGCGCGATGTCGCGCGCCAGCGGTGAATCCAGCGCCGCCAGCTCCATGCTCAGCCTTGGTCGGGCGGCAGCTCGGTGGCGCCGAAGTCGGCCTCGGGGTTGCTGGCGCGCGGGTAGCGCTTGATGGCGGCGCGGAAGGTGTCGACCACCGTCTCGGGGCGCGACATGGTCACGCCCAGGTCCTTGACCAGGCCGTCCTTGAGCCCGTAGCACCAGCCGTGCACCGCCAGCTGCTGGCCGCGGCGCCAGGCGTCCTGCACGATGTTGGTCTGCGCGATGTTGCCCACCTGCTCGATGACGTTCATCTCGCACAGCACGTCTTCCTGCTCGTGCGCGCACAGGTGCATCAGGCGGCCGCGGTGGCGCATGCGCACGTCGTTGACATGGCGCAGCCAGTTGTCGGCCAGGCCCACGCGCTGCTCGCGCAGCACCGCCAGCACGCCGCCGCAGCCGTAGTGGCCGACGACCATGATGTGCTCCACCTTCAGCACGTCGACCGCGTACTGGATCACCGACAGCGCGTTCAGGTCGGAGTGGTTGACCACGTTGGCCACGTTGCGGTGTACGAACACCTCGCCCGGCGCCAGGCCGATGACCTGGTTGGCCGGCACGCGGCTGTCGGAGCAGCCGATCCACAGGTACTTGGGCGACTGCTGGGCCGACAGGGCCTTGAAGAAGCCCGGTTGCTGCTGCTCGACGCGCTCGGCCCAGCCGCGGTTGTTGTCGATCAGGTGTTGGAGCGAGGAATGCGGCATGGCCTGGTTTTCTTCTTGAAGGTCAAGAATATCTTAGCGATGCCGGATGACCGCCCACGCGCTTACATCGTCTCGGCGAACAGCTCGCGGCCGATCAGCATGCGGCGGATCTCGCTGGTACCGGCGCCGATCTCGTACAGCTTGGCGTCGCGCCACAGGCGGCCCAGCGGGTATTCGTTGATGTAGCCGTTGCCGCCGAACAGCTGGATGCCGTCGCCGGCCATCTTGGTCGCCATCTCGGCCGTCCACAGGATGACCGACGCACAGTCCTTGCGCACCTGGCGCACGTGGGCGGCGCCCAGCAGGTCCAGGTTCTTGCCGATGGTGTAGAGGAAGGCGCGGCCGGCCTGCAGCACCGTGTACATGTCGGCCACCTTGCCCTGCACCAGCTGGAATTCGCCGATGCTCTGGCCGAACTGCTTGCGGTCGTGGATGTAGGGGATGACGTTGTCCATCACCGCCTGCATGATGCCGATGGGGCCGCCCGCCAGCACGGCGCGCTCGTAGTCGAGGCCGCTCATCAGCACCTTGGCGCCCTGGTTCAGGCCGCCCAGGATGTGGCTGGCGGGCACCTCGACGTTCTCGAACACCATCTCGCCGGTGTGGCTGCCGCGCATGCCCAGCTTGTCGAGCTTCTGCGCGGTGGAAAAGCCCTTCATGCCCTTCTCGACGATGAAGGCGGTGACGCCGCGCGCGCCCAGCTCGGGCTCGGTCTTGGCGTAGACCACCATGGTGTCGGCGTCGGGGCCGTTGGTGATCCACATCTTGGTGCCGTTCAGCAGGTAGTAGCCGCCCTTGTCCTCGGCCTTGAGCTTCATGCTGATGACGTCGCTGCCGGCGCCCGGCTCGGACATGGCCAGCGCGCCCACGTGCTCGCCGCTGACCAGCTTGGGCAGGTACTTGGCTTTCTGCTCGTCGTTGCCGTTGCGCTTGATCTGGTTCACGCACAGGTTGGAGTGCGCGCCGTAGGACAGGCCCACCGAGGCGCTGGCGCGGCTGATCTCCTCCATGGCGATCATGTGCGCCAGGTAGCCCATGTCGCTGCCGCCGTATTCTTCGGGCACGGTGATGCCCAGCACGCCCAGCTCGCCCATCTTGGGCCACAGGTCCATCGGGAACTGGTCGCTCTGGTCGATCTCGCCGGCGCGCGGGGCGATCTCGGCTTGGGCGAAGTCGCGCACGGCGTCGCGCAGCGCGTCGATGTCTTCGCCGAGTTGGAAGTTCAGGCCGGGCAGGTTGCTCATGGGATGTCTCCTGAAAGTAAGAGCGGATCAGTAATTCTGGGGCACGGGAACGAGAGTTTGCTGCATCAGCGCGCAGGGGCCTTCCTGGCCCCGCTCGTCGATGTGGGTGACCTCGGCGGTGGTGATGATGAGGCGCTTGCCCGGCTTGGCCACGCGGCCGATGGCGCGCAGCGCGCCGCCCTGGTAGCTGCCGAGAAAGTTGATCTTGTATTCAGCGGTGACGACTTCCATGCCGGCGGGCGCCACCGTCAGGCCCGCGTAGCCGCCGGCGATGTCGGCCACCGCGCCCATGGCGCCGCCGTGAAAGCCGTCCTGCTGCTGCGTCACCTTGTCGGAATAGGGCAGCCAGATCTCCACCAGGCCCGGCTCCACGCGGCGCAGCTGCGCGCCCAGGTGCTGCATCATGCCCTGGCGGGCGAAGCTCTTGGCCACGCGGTCGTGGAGGGTGTCGGCGCTGGGCGGGGCGTTCATGGCAAGCCGCGATTTTGATTGACGTTTACGTAAACGTCAATCACCCTTGGCCTGTTTTCTGGCGGGCGGCTTCCGGGCGGCCGGGCGCTCCACCTTGGCCAGCAGGCTGCGCGCCTCCTTCTCGTGCTCGCCGATCTCGCGCAGCGTGGCCTGCAGCTCGGCCAGTTGCGCCTCCAGCTGCGCCCGGTGGCCGGACAGCACCTGCAGGAACTTGCGCAGCTGCGGCCCGGTGTCGCGCGGGCTGTCGTACATGTCGATCAGCACCCGGGCCTCGTTCAGCGACAGACCCAGGCGCTTGGCGCGCAGCGTCAGCTTCAGGCGCGTGCGGTCGCGGTTGGAATAGACGCGGTTGCGCCCGCCGGGGCCGCTGCGCCCGGGCTCCAGCAGGCCCATGTCCTCGTAGAAGCGCATGGCGCGGGGCGTCAGGTCGAACTCGCGCGCCAGGTCGCTGATGGTGTAGGTGGTGACCATGGTGGTGGTTTGCTGTCGCGCACGCGCGGGTGCGCGGCGCCGTTCCTCCATAGAATGAATTTCGAAGTTGACGTGCACGTCAACTTGCCCGCCATCCTACCTCAGCCCCCGCCGCTTAGCCACCCACCACCATGACCGCCGCATCGTCTTTGGCCGCCGAACTGGAGCGCGCCCTGCATTACCCCCTGGCCGATGCGCTGCCGCCGCGCGGCGGCGCCATCGCCGTGGCGCCCGGCGTCAAGTGGCTGCGCATGGTGCTGCCCTTCGCGCTGGACCACATCAACCTGTGGCTGCTGCGCGACCGCATCGACGGCCGCGAGGGCTGGACGGTGGTGGACACCTGCATCGACCACCCGCAGGCGCGCGCCGACTGGGAGCAGGTGTTCGCTGCCGAACTGGAGGGCCTGCCGGTGCTGCGCGTGATCGTCACCCACATGCACCCCGACCACGTGGGCCTGGCGCACTGGCTGTGCGAGCGCTGGGACGCGCCGCTGTGGATGAGCGCCACCGACTACCAGGCCGCGCGCTACGCCTGCCAGGTGGTCAACAGCTTTGGCGGCGACCGCCTGGCCGACTACTTTTACAGCCACGGCATGACGGATGCGGGCGACCTGGCGCAGATCCGCAACCGCAAGAGCTACTACAGCAACCTGGTGCCGGCGCTGCCGCCCAGCTTTGCGCGGCTGATGGACTGCATGACGCTGACCATCGGCGACCAGGCCTGGCGCTGCATCGCCGGCTACGGCCACGCGCCCGAGCACATGGCGCTGTACTGCGAGGCGCTGAACGTGCTGATCAGCGGCGACATGGTGCTGCCGCGCATCTCCACCAACGTCAGCGTGTACGAGATGGAGCCCGAGGCGGATTCGCTGACCCTGTTCCTGGATTCGCTGGAGCGCTTTCTGCCGCTGCCCGATGACGTGCTGGTGCTGCCCTCGCACGGCAAGCCCTTCACCGGCCTGCACACCCGCCTGCGCCAGCTGCGCGAGCACCACCGCGACCGCCTGGCCGAGGTGATGGACGCCGCCTGCGCCGCGCCGGTGTGCGCCTACGACGTGCTGCCGGTGCTGTTCAAGCGCCCGCTGGATCTGCACCAGACCACCTTCGCCCTGGGCGAGGCGGTGGCCCACCTGCACTGCCTGTGGCATGACGGCCAGCTGCGCCGCACGCGCGATGCGCAGGGCATCTGGCGCTTTGCGCCGGTTTGAAATGAGGCACCCCCTGTGCCGCCTTCGGCGTCTTCCCCCTCTCCTGTGGGAGGGGGACGGCGCCAGTGGCCGGGGGAACCCCGGCCACGGCGCCCGCGCATGGTCTGCTCCACGGCCTTTGGGCGTGGGTGGCGTGCCACTGCCATGGGCGGGTG
>JAEXBL010000441.1 GCA_023394015.1 Pseudomonadota bacterium
CTCGAGGCCAGCGGGCTGAACGCCCATTACAAGGCCGAGCGCGAAGGCGCCGAGCGCCTGGAAAACCTGAACGAACTGATCACGGCGGCCGCCGTGTTCGCGTCCGAGGAAAACTACGACGGCCTGCCGGCCGGCGTCGTGCCCGAGCAGGACGCTTCCTCGACGCTCATGCCGGGCGTGGTGGACGCGCCGGCCATCGGCGGCGACGGCCTGACGCCGCTGGCGGCGTTCCTGTCGCACGCGGCGCTGGAGGCCGGCGACAACCAGGCCCAGCAGGGCCAGGATGCGGTGCAGCTCATGACCGTGCACGCGGCCAAGGGCCTGGAGTTTGACGCGGTCTTCATCACCGGCCTGGAAGAGGGCCTGTTCCCGCACGAGAACAGCATCCTCGAGCCGTCCGGGCTGGAAGAAGAGCGCCGCCTCATGTACGTGGCCATCACGCGCGCGCGCCAGCGCCTGTACATCAGCCTGGCGCAAAGCCGCATGCTGCACGGCCAGACGCGCTACGCGATGCGCTCGCGCTTCCTGGACGAAATTCCGGAGCAGCACCTGAAATGGCTGACCCCCAAGGCCGGCCTGGCGCAGGGCGGCGCCACCAGCGCGAGCTGGGGCGGCGGCAACCGCGGCGACGCGTTCGGACGCAAGCCCACCAACACCATTGCGCCGCGTCAACCGCGCAGCGTGGCCAGCGGCGTCACCGTGGGCGACAAGCAGTATCGTGTAGGTCAGGGCGTGCGCCACGCGCGGTTCGGCGAGGGCACGATCATCGGCCTGAGCGGCGCAGGACAGGACGCCCAGGCCCAAATCCAGTTCCGCGACGTGGGCGCCAAGACCCTGGCGCTGGGCATCGCGAAACTCGATATCGTTCAGGGTTGAAAAACATGGCCGAGCACGAATCCCCCGAAGACGAGCTGGCGTCGCTGCGCGCCGAGATCGACGAGATCGACCAGCAGATCATCCTGCTGCTGGGCGTGCGCTTTCGCTGCACGGACATGATCGGCGAACTGAAGCAGGCCCACGGCATGGACCTGCTCGACACCCGGCGCGAGTCCCAGCAGGTCGCGCGCATCCGGCGCCTGGCCGAGGAAGCGGGCGTGCCGCCCGAGCTGGCCGAAAACATACTGCACGAAGTGATCGATACGGTGGTCGCGCACCATACCCGGCTGCGCGAACGCCCTTATTCGTGAGGCGGCGCAAGCCGCCATCCCTTCAAGGCTCCGACTGCTCGATCTCCTCGAGCGAGCCCTGGATCTCCAGCCACTGCTCTTCCAGCTCGTCCATGCGCTTGCCGTGCTCGCCATGCTCGGCCATGACCTTCTGGCGTTCCGCGCGGCGTGCGTCCGAATACAGGTCCGGGTCGGCGATGACGGCGTCCAGCGCCTGCAGCTTGGCGCGCAGTTTTTCCATCTCGGCATCCACCTTGGCGAGTTTCGCTTCCAGCGGCTTGCGCAGCGCCGACAGGCGCTGGCGCTGTTCGGCCTCGGCGCGGCGCTGCGCCTTGCGGTCGATGACGGGCTCGCCGTTGGCCGCGTTCTCGCGCGCCGCTTCGGCGCGTTCGCCGGCGTTGCGCGCGGCCAGCCAGTCGCGGTAGTCCTCCAGGTCGCCGTCGAATTCGCGCACCGCGCCGTCGGCCACGATCCAGAAGCTGTCCACCGTGGTGCGCAGCAGGTGCCGGTCGTGAGACACCAGCAGCATGCTGCCGCCGAAGTCCGCCAGCGCGGTGGCCAGGGCCTCGCGGGTTTCCACGTCCAGGTGGTTGCTGGGCTCGTCCAGCAGCAGCAGGTTGGGCTTCTGCCAGACGATCAGGGACAGCGCCAGGCGCGCCTTTTCTCCGCCGGACATGGGGCCGACCTTGCTGGTCACCGTGTCGCCTGAAAAGCCGAAGCCGCCCAGGTAGTTGCGCAGCTCCTGCTCGCGCGCCTCGGGCGCCAGGCGCGCCAGGTGGGCGATGGGCGTGCTGTCCACGTCCAGCATGTCGAGCTGGTGCTGGTGGAAATAGCCGATGGCCAGCCCGCGCGAGGCGCGGCGCTCGCCGGCCTGCACCGGCAGTTCCTCGGCCAGCGTCTTGATCAGCGTGCTCTTGCCGGCGCCGTTGGCGCCCAGCACGCCCACCCGGCTGCCGGCGCGCACCATCAGCGTCACGTCGCGCAGGATGGGCACGGCATTGCCGGCCGCGTCGGTATAGCCGGCCGACAGGTGCTCCAGCGTCAGCAGCGGGTCGGGCACCTGCTCGGGCGACGGGATGCGGATGTCGATGCCGGCCTCGGCCTGCAGGGGCGCCAGCACCTGCATGCGGGCCAGCGCCTTGACCCGGCTTTGCGCCTGCTTGGCCTTGGAGGCCTTGGCCTTGAAGCGGTCGATGAAGCCTTGCAGCCGCGCGGCTTCGCGCGTCTGGCGTTCGTAGGCGATGTTGCTCTGGCGCAGGCGCTCGGCGCGCTGCGTCAGGAAGTCGCCGTAGCCGCCGCGGTAGCGCACCAGCTTGGCGTGGTCGAAATGCAGGATGGACTTGGCCACCGCGTCCAGGAACTCGGTGTCGTGCGAGATCAGCATCACGGTGCCGGGGTAGGCGCCCAGCCACTTCTCCAGCCACAGCATGGCGTCGAGGTCCAGGTGGTTGGTGGGCTCGTCCAGCAGCAGCAGTTCGGACGGCGCCATCAGCGCGCGCGCCAGCGCCAGGCGCATGCGCCAGCCGCCCGAGAAGCTCGCCACCGGCTGCATCCATTCGGCGGGCTTGA
>JAEXBL010000025.1 GCA_023394015.1 Pseudomonadota bacterium
CCAGTGGTGGTGGCCCCGCCGCCGCCAGCGCGCGCCACGCAGGTGCCGCCGCCCCCGCCGCCGGTGCAGGCACCGCGCCGCGACCGCGAATAAGCCGTCCGCATCCACAGATTCCTGGAGACACGCATGGAAGCCATCTCGCCCATCGTTTTCAACCTGATCATCTTCGTGCTGGCCATCTACGTCGGCTACCACGTGGTGTGGAACGTGACCCCGGCGCTGCACACGCCGCTGATGGCCGTCACCAACGCCATCTCGGCCATCGTCATCGTCGGCGCCATGCTGGCGGCCGCGCTTACCGAGGGCGGCTTCGCCAAGCTGATGGGCGTGCTGGCCGTGGCGCTGGCGGCCGTCAACGTGTTCGGCGGTTTTCTGGTGACCCGCCGCATGCTCGAAATGTTCAAGAAGAAAGAGCGCCCCGCCAAGGCGCAGCAAGCGCAAGGCGCTGCAAAGTAAGGAGCCAAGCGCCATGAGCATGAACCTCGTCGCCCTGCTGTACCTCGTCGCCAGCGTCTGTTTCATCCAGGCCTTGAAGGGCCTGAGCCACCCCACCACCTCGATCCGCGGCAACCTGTTCGGCATGGCCGGCATGGCGATCGCCATCGTCACCACCGCCGGCCTGGTGATCTCGCTGGCCGGCTCGGCCCTGGGCCTGGGCTGGGTGCTGCTGGGCCTGCTGATCGGCGGCACCGCCGGCGCCATCATGGCCAAGCGGGTCGAGATGACCAAGATGCCCGAGCTGGTGGCCTTCATGCACAGCATGATCGGCCTGGCGGCGGTGTTCATCGCCATCGCCGCGGTGGCCGAGCCCTGGGCCTTCGGCATCACCGACCACACCCGGCCGATCCCGGCCGGCAACCGGCTGGAGCTGTTCCTCGGCGCGGCCATCGGTGCCATCACCTTCAGCGGCTCGGTGATCGCCTTCGGCAAGCTGTCGGGCAAGTACAAGTTCCGCCTGTTCCAGGGCGCGCCGGTGGTCTTCAGCGGGCAGCACATGCTGAACCTGGTCCTGGGCCTGGCCACCGTGGCCTGCGGCCTGTGGTTCATGGGCACCCAGAGCTGGACCGCGTTCTGGCTGATGCTGGCACTGAGCTTCCTCCTCGGCGTGCTGATCATCATCCCCATCGGCGGCGCCGACATGCCGGTGGTGGTGTCGATGCTGAACAGCTACTCTGGCTGGGCGGCGGCGGGCATAGGCTTCTCGCTCAACAACAGCATGCTGATCATCGCCGGCTCGCTGGTGGGCAGCTCGGGCGCGATCCTGAGCTACATCATGTGCAAGGCCATGAACCGCTCGTTCTTCAACGTCATCCTGGGCGGCTTCGGCGGCGAGGGCGGCACGGCCGCCGCCGGCGCGCAGGAGCAGCGCCCGGTCAAGAGCGGCAGCGCCGACGACGCCGCCTTCATGCTCGGCAACGCCGACAGCGTGATCATCGTGCCGGGCTACGGCCTGGCGGTGGCGCGCGCGCAGCACGCGGTGAAGGAACTGGTGGACAAGCTCACCGACAAGGGCATCGACGTCAAGTACGCCATCCACCCGGTGGCCGGCCGCATGCCGGGCCACATGAACGTGCTGCTGGCCGAGGCCGAGGTGCCCTACGACCAGGTGCACGAGATGGAAGACGTCAACGGCGAGTTCGGCCAGGCCGATGTGGCCATCATCCTGGGCGCCAACGACGTGGTGAACCCGGCGGCGCTGCAAAAGGGCAGCCCGATCTACGGCATGCCGATCCTGGAGGCCTACAAGGCCAAGACGGTGATCGTCAACAAGCGCTCCATGGCCGCCGGCTACGCCGGCCTGGACAACGAGCTGTTCTACATGGCCAAGACCATGATGGTGTTCGGCGACGCCAAGAAGGTGGTCGAGGACATCGGCAAGGCCATCGAATAAGCCGCCGCCGGCCAGGGCTTTGGCCGGCGCGCGATGCCAAAATCGTACGATCGTGCGAAAGGTATCGCCAGGCGCTACTTTTGGCGGAGTGATGCGGGACTTATGGAAAACGCCAGTACCGCCGCGCGTCGCTGCACTGCACAATGCTGCCCCCAGGCCGCCGCCCGGCCGCCTGCGCACCGCATCCGCTTACCCGCCACCGCTTGCGTGGCCCAGCCTCCAGGAGTTGTGACGACATGACTGAGCGCATCTGGCTCGCCGATTACCCCGAAGGTGTCCCGGCCGACATCGACCCCGCGCAATACCCCTCGCTGGTGGCGCTGCTCGAGAACAGCTTCCGGCAGTTCAAGGAGCGCACGGCCTTCAGCTTCATGGGCAAGGACATCAGCTACGCCGAGACCGACGCCGACAGCCGGGCGCTGGCGGCCTACCTGCAGGGCCTGGGGCTGGCGCGTGGCGACCGCGTGGCCATCATGATGCCCAACGTGCCGCAGTACCCGGTGGCCGTGGCGGCCGTGCTGCGCGCCGGCTACGTGGTGGTGAACGTGAACCCGCTGTACACCGCGCGCGAGCTGGAGCACCAGATGAAGGACTCCGGCGCCAAGGCCATCATCATCATCGAGAACTTTGCCGCCACGCTGCAAAAGTGCATCGGCGCCACCGAGCTCAAGCACGTGGTGCTGGCCAGCATGGGCGACCGTCTGGGCGGGCTCAAGGGCCTGCTCGTCAACTTCGTGGTGCGCAAGATCAAGAAGCTGGTGCCGGCCTTCAGCCTGCCCGGCGCCGTGCGCTTCAACGATGCGCTGGCCAAGGGCCAGGGTGCGCCATTCACCGCGCCCAGCATCGGCCCCGACGACATCGCCGTGCTGCAGTACACCGGCGGCACCACCGGCGTGGCCAAGGGCGCCGTGCTGCTGCACCGCAACCTGATCGCCAACGCCCTGCAGTGCGAGGCCTGGAACGAGCCGGTGATGAAGAAGATCCCCGCCGGCGAGCAGGCCACCAACGTGTGCGCGCTGCCGCTCTACCACATCTTCGCCTTCACGGTGAACATGATGCTGTCCATGCGCACCGGCGGCAAGACCATCCTGATCCCCAACCCGCGCGATCTGCCGGCCACGCTGAAGGAAATGTCCAAGCACAAGTTCCACAGCTTCCCGGCCGTCAACACGCTGTTCAACGGCCTGGCCAACCACCCCGACTTCAACACCGTGGACTGGAGCCACCTGAAGGTGTCGCTGGGCGGCGGCATGGCGGTGCAAAGCGCGGTGGCCAAGCTGTGGCTGGAAAAGACCGGCTGCCCGATCTGCGAGGGCTACGGCCTGTCCGAGACCAGCCCCTCGGCCACCTGCAACCCGGTCACCTCGAAGGAGTTCAGCGGCAGCATCGGCCTGCCGCTGCCCAACACCTACATCAAGATCCTCGACGACAACGGCGCCGAGGTGCCGCTGGGCCAGGCCGGCGAGATCGCCATCAAGGGCCCGCAGGTGATGGCCGGCTACTGGCAGCGGCCCGACGAGACGGCCAAGGTGATGACCCCCGACGGCTACTTCAAGAGCGGCGACATCGGCATCATGGACGAGCGCGGCTACACCCGCATCGTCGACCGCAAGAAGGACATGATCCTGGTCGGCGGCTTCAACGTCTACCCGAACGAGGTCGAGGACGTGGCTGCCGGCATGCCCGGCGTGCTGGAAGTGGCCGCCGTGGGCGTGCCCGACGAGAAGCTGGGCGAGGCCGTCAAGCTGGTGGTGGTGCGCAAGGACCCCAGCGTGACCGAGGACGCGGTGCGCAAGTTCTGCCACGACAAGCTCACCGGCTACAAGCGCCCGCGCGTCATCGAGTTCCGCAACGAGCTGCCCAAGACCGCAGTCGGCAAGGTGCTGCGCCGCGAACTGCGCGATGCGCCGCCGGCGCCGAAGGCGGTCGGGGTGTCGGTCAACTGATGCATCCGGCGACGGAATCGGCATGACGCCCAGCGGCCGCACCGGCATCGTCAGCGCCATGCCGCAGGAGCTGTCGGCGGTGCTGGCGCGCTTGCCCGACGAGCAGCGCCAGCGCGTGGCCGGGCGCGACTTCTGGGTCGGCCACTGGCACGGCCACGAGGTGGTGACCGTGCTCTCGGGCGTGGGCAAGGTGGCTGCGGCCACCACGGCCACGGTGCTGGTGGAGCGCTTCGGCGTCGACCGCATCCTGTTCACCGGCACCGCTGGCGGCCTGGGCGAGGGCGTGCGCGTAGGCGACCTGGTGCTGGCCGGCGACTTCGTGCAGCACGACATGGACGCCTCGCCGCTGTTCCCGCGCTTCGAGGTGCCGCTGACGGGCCGGTCGCGCTTTGCCACCGACGCGGCCCTGTCCGCGGCCCTGCGCCAGGCGGCGCAGCGCGCCGTCGCCGCGCCGGCCGAGACCCTGGGCGCCGACGTGGTGGCCGAGTTCGGGCTGGCCGCGCCCCGGGTGCACGCCGGCCTGGTCCTGAGCGGCGACCGCTTCGTCGCCACCAGCGCCGAAAGCGCGGCCCTGCGCGCGGCCCTGCCCGACGCCCTGGCGGTGGAAATGGAAGGCGCCGCCGTGGCCCAGGTCTGCCACGACTACGGCCTGCCCTGCGCCGCCCTGCGCACCATCAGCGACCGCGCCGACGACGCCGCCCACGTCGACTTCATGCGCTTCATCGACCAGGTCGCCAGCCGCTACAGCGTGGCGATACTCGAAGCCTATTTCAGCGCCTGAAAAACCGAGCGCGTCCCGCCCACAGCGCTGGCGGAAGTGACCTGTTCATCACGCGCTGCGCAGCAAGCGCACCAAATGGCCGCGGAGCAGGCCACATCAGAACGCCGTGGTCGGGGTTCCCC
>JAEXBL010000030.1 GCA_023394015.1 Pseudomonadota bacterium
CTCAACGCTCAACGCTCAACGCTCAACGCTCAACGCTCAACGCCCAACCTGAAAAATGGCACTCGACAAACCCTACCTCGACGTTCCCGGCACCACCATCTTCGACGCCGACCAGAGCCGCAAGGGCTACTGGCTGAACCAGTTCTGCATGAGCCTGATGAAGGCCGAGAACCGCGCGCGCTTCAAGGCCGACGAGGACGCCTACCTGGCCGAGTGGCCGATGAGCGACGAGCAGCGCGCCGCGGTGCGCGCGCGCGACCTGAACTGGATGATGCGCACCGGCGGCAACATCTACTTCCTGGCCAAGCTGGGCGCCACCGACGGCCTGAGCTTCCAGCAGATGGCCGGCAGCATGACCGGCATGACCGAGCAGCAGTACCGCGACATGATGATCGCCGGCGGCCGCAGCCCCGAGGGCAACCGCGTGGTGGGCGAGGGCGGCGACGCGCAGGGCCCCATGGCCCGCTCCGCGGCCTGGGACGCCTGGGAAGAGAAGGCGCAGAAAGAGCTGACAGCGCAGGTGGAACAAGCGCAGGCAGCCATCGAAAACACAGCGAGCGAGCCAACGCAGGGGCGCGCCCGCATCACCGCCTCGGTCTACAGCTCGCACGTGCCGGCCATCGGCGCGGCCATCGACCACGGCAAGACCGGCGAGCCGTACTGGGTGCCCTTGTTCAAGGGCTACGAGTTCAGCAAAGCGTGGATGAAGGACAACACGCCCGACGTGATCTTCCTCGTCTACAACGACCACGCCACCAGCTTCGACCTGGGCGTGATCCCGACCTTTGCCATCGGCACCGCGGCCGAGTTCGAGCCCGCTGACGAAGGCTACGGCCCGCGCCCGGTGCCGAAGGTGCTGGGCCACCCCAGGCTGGCGGCGCACATCGCGCAGTCGGTGATCCAGCAGGACTTCGACCTCACCATCGTCAACGATCTCAAGGTGGACCACGGCCTGACGGTGCCGCTGAACCTGATGTTCGGCAGCCCGGCCGCATGGCCGTGCCGGGTGATCCCGTTCCACGTCAACGTGGTGCAGTACCCGGTGCCGTCGGGTGCGCGCTGCTTCGCGCTGGGGCAGGCGATCCGGCGCGCCATCGAAAGCTACGAGCAGCCGCTCAAGGTGCAGGTCTGGGGCACTGGCGGCATGAGCCATCAGCTGCAGGGCCCGCGCGCCGGCCTGATCAACGCCGAGTGGGACAACCGCTTCCTCGACCGCCTGATCGCCGACCCGGCGGGGCTGTCCGAGATGCAGCACATCGACTACGTTCGCGAGGCCGGCAGCGAGGGCATCGAGCTGGTGATGTGGCTGATCGCGCGCGGCGCCATGAGCGACGTCGCTGGCGGCGGCAAGGCGCCGAAGGTGGCGCACCGCTTCTTCCACGTGCCGGCGTCGAACACCGCTGTCGGCCACCTGATTCTGGAAAACACCTGAAAGCCAAATACCGAACTTCCGGGCGCAGAGGACGCAAAGGATTCGCAGAGGACGCAGAAGAAATCCCGATTTCTTGGCTGTCCCTTTTTGCGTCCTCTGCGTAACTTCTGCGTCCTCTGCGTCCGGCTGTTCATTGCAGCCTTTCCACATCGAAAAGGAACACCATGACCCAACCCATCAAGGTCGCGCTGGCCGGCGCCGGCGCCTTCGGCATCAAGCACCTGGACGGCATCCGGAACATCGAGGGCGTCGAGGTCGTGTCGCTCGTCGGCCGCCGCCGCGAGCCGACCCAGGCAGTGGCCGACAAGTACGGCATCCCGCATGTGGCCACCGACCTGGCCGAGAGCCTGGCGCTGCCCGAGGTCGATGCCGTGATCCTGTGCACGCCGACGCAGCTGCACGCCGAGCAGTCGATCCAGTGCCTGCAGGCCGGCAAGCACGTGCAGGTCGAGATCCCGCTGTGCGACCGGCTGGCCGACGGCCAGCGGGTGGTCGAGCTGCAGCAGAAGACCGGCCTGGTCGCCATGTGCGGCCACACGCGCCGCTTCAACCCCAGCCACCAGTACGTGCACCGCAGGATCAAGGCCAGCGAGTTCAACATCCAGCAGATGGACGTGCAGACCTACTTCTTCCGCCGCAGCAACATCAACGCCGCCGGCCAGCCGCGCTCGTGGACCGACCACCTGCTGTGGCACCACGCCGCGCACACCGTCGATCTGTTCGCCTGGCAGGCCGGCAGCCCGATCGTGCAGGCCAACGCCATCCAGGGCCCGATTCATCCGGAGCTGGGCATCGCCATGGACATGAGCATCCAGCTCAAGGCCGCCAGCGGCGCCATCTGCACGCTGTCCTTGAGCTTCAACAACGACGGCCCGCTGGGCACCTTCTTCCGCTACATCGGCGACAGCGCCACCTACATCGCGCGCTACGACGACCTGTTCACCGGCAAGGATGAGCAGATCGACGTGTCCAAGGTCGACGTGTCGATGAACGGCATCGAGCTGCAGGACCGCGAGTTCTTCGCCGCCATCCGCGAGGGCCGCGAGCCCAATGCCAGCGTGGCCCAGGTGCTGCCCTGCTACCAGGTGCTGCACGATCTGGAGCAGCAGCTGAACGCGGCCTGAGTTGTCCCGCGGCCCGGCGATCTTCGCGTCGGGCCTTTGCCATTGCCAGGAGTCCCTTCGATGAGCACGCGCCAACTCGGCCCCTTCAGCGTCAGCGCCATCGGCCTGGGCTGCATGAACATCTGCCATGCCTATGGCACGCCGATCTCGCAGCCGCAGGCCGAGCAGTTGCTGCTGGCCGGCCTGGACGCCGGCTGCACGCACTTCGACACCGCCGCGCTCTACGGCTTCGGCGTCAGCGAGTCGCTGCTCGGGCGCGTGCTCGGCCCGCACCGCAGCCGCTTCACCCTGGCCAGCAAGTGCGGCATGACGGTGGAGGCGGGCGATGGCAGCGTCCGGCCCGGGCGCGTCATCGACGGCCGGCCGGAGGCGATCCGCGCCACCTGCGAAGGCTCGCTCAAGCGCCTGCAGACCGAGGCCATCGACCTGTACTACCTGCACCGCTGGGACAAGCAGGTGCCCATCGAGGACAGCGTGGGTGCGCTGGCCGAGCTGGTGCGCGCCGGCAAGATCCGCAGCATCGGCCTGTCGGAAGTGTCGGCCGATACCTTGCGCCGCGCGCATGCGGTGCACCCCATCGCGGCGCTGCAGACCGAGTACTCGCTGTGGACGCGCAACCCCGAGATCGCCGTGCTGCAGGCCTGCCGCGAGCTGGGCGTGGCCTTCGTCGCCTTCAGCCCGCTGGGGCGCGGCTTTCTGGCCGGTGCGCTGCCCGACCTGGCCGCCATCGCCGCGCTGCCCGAGCAGGACATCCGCCGCCCCATGCCGCGCTTCGCGCCCGAGCACCACGCGAAGAACCTCGCGCTGCTGGACGCCTACCGGCAGATCGCGGTCGAGGTCGGCTGCACGCCCGCGCAACTGGCGCTGGCCTGGCTGCTGCACCAGGGCGACGATATCCTGCCGATCCCCGGCACGCGCTCGATGGCGCACCTGCGCGAGAACATGGGCGCGGTGAACGTGGCCTTGTCTGCCGAGGTGCTGGCGCGGCTCGATGCGCTGATCAACCCGCGCACCGTGAGCGGCCACCGCTACGCTGAACAGGCGCGGCGCGAAGTCGATACCGAAGACTTCGCCTGACGCGTCGGGCCGAAAAATAACGAAACACAGCGATACCGCCGCGAGAAGACGCGGCGCCGCCCGCGCGGCACCATGACGGTCATGTGCAACACGCCTCGACTGGAAAGGGCACCGTCATGACAACCTGGATCAAACGCAGTCTTCTGGCCCTGGCGGGCGCCGGCATCGTGCTCGGCAGCCTGGGCGCCTGCGGCCACCGCATGCACCACGGCGGCTGGCGCGGCGACGCCACGCCCGAGCAGGCCGCCGAATGGCGCGGCCGCATGGTCGATCGCGTGGCGCGAAAGCTCGACCTGAACGCCGAGCAGAAGACCAAGCTCACCGTGCTGTCCGACCGGCTGCACGCGCAGCGCCTGGCCCTGCGCGGCGACGGTGCCGACCCGCGCGCCGACGTGCAATCGCTGGTGGCCGGCGCCCGCTTCGACCGCGACCGCGCCCAGGCGCTGGTGCAGCAAAAGACCGAGGCCGTGCGCGCCGGCAGCCCCGAAGTCATCGCCGCGCTGGGCGACTTCTACGACAGCCTGAACCCGGCGCAGCAGCAGCAGGTGCGCGAGTTCATGCACAAGCGCCGTGGCGGGCGGCGCGGCTGACGTGGCCGCCGCCGTACAAGGCGCGCCGCGCGCGCTGCTGCGGCTGGAGGGCGTGGCGCTGCTGGCCGGCGCCAGCCTGGCCTACCAGCACCTGGGTGGTGGCTGGGGCCTGTTCGCCGCGGCCTTTCTGCTGCCCGACCTGGCCTTGTTGGCCTATGCCGCCGGCCCGCGCTGGGGCGCGCGCGCCTACAACCTGGCGCACAGCACCACGCTGCCGATCGCGCTGCTGGCCGCCGGCGGGCTGGGCGCCGTGAGCGGCGGCGTGCCGGCGGCGCTGATCTGGCTGGCCCACATCGGGCTGGACCGCGCGCTGGGCTTCGGCCTGAAATACGATCGCGCCTTTGGCGACACCCACCTGGGCCGGGTGGGGGCGGCCGCCCGCCGCACAATCGCGCATGGCCAACATTCTGCTGATCGATGACGACGAGCACCTGGGGCCGCCGCTGGCGCAGTATTTCGAGCGCTTCGGGCTGCGGCTGGCGCAGGCGCTGACGCCCGGCGAGGGGCTGGCGCGGCTGCGCGCGGGCGGCATCGATGCCGCCATCCTGGACGTGATGCTGCCCGAGATGGACGGCTTCGAGCTGTGCCGCAGCATCCGCCGCCGCAGCGACCTGCCGATCCTGATGCTGACCGCGCGCGGCGAGCTGACGGACCGCGTGGTGGGCCTGGTGCTGGGCGCCGACGACTACCTGCCCAAGCCCTTCGAGCCGCGCGAGCTGGTGGCGCGGGTGCAGACCATTTTGCGCCGGCGCGCGGCGGCACCCGCGCCGGATGCGGCGCTGCGCTTTGACGGCCTCACGCTCGATCCTGCCACGCGCAGCGTGCAGCGGCACGGCGAAGCGGTGGCGCTGACCAGCACCGAGTTCGACCTGCTGCACCTGCTGGCGCGCGCGCCCGGCCAGGTGTTCAGCCGCGACGACATCCTGGCCGCGCTGCGCGGGCACGAGGCCGAGCTGTACACGCGCGCGGTGGACATCGTGGTCAGCCGCCTGCGCAAGAAGCTGGAGCCGCTGGACGCCATCAAGACGCTGCGCAACGCCGGCTACACGCTGGCGCTGCCGCGCCTGCTGCCATGAGCGGTGCGGCCCGCCGCCCCGCCTGGTGGCGCCGCGCGCGCCACTCGCTGCGCGTGCGGCTGGTGCTGCTGTTCCTGCTGCTGGCGGCGGCCATGAGCGCGGTGTTCCTGGGCGGCATCGGCAAGGCCTTTTCCAGCGGCTGGCGCGGCGCGGTCGATCCGCTGATCGACGACTACGCCGACCGGCTGGTGGCCGAGATCGGCACGCCGCCCAGCGTGGCGCGCGCGCAGGCCATCGCGGCGCGCCTGCCGGTGGTGGTGCAGATCGAGGGGCCGCAGCTGAGCTGGGCCTCGGGCC
>JAEXBL010000118.1 GCA_023394015.1 Pseudomonadota bacterium
CGTGGGAGCCAGGCCGGAGCGTTGGCGGCTGCGATGGGGGTTCACGGCAGCTTGACCTCTTTTTCCTTGGGCGCAAACGGCCACTTGCGGTTGATCTCGGTGATCAACGCGTCGATCTTGCGCAGGCTGCCTTCGACGTCGGCGCGCAGGTCGCCCAGGTTCACCGTGGCCTCGCGGGCGTTGCCGGCGACACCCTGCACTTCCTTCAGCACGGCATCGACCTGCACCATGGTTTGCCGCGCGTCCTGCAGCAACGTGTTCAGCTGGCGCACGGCGGTCTGGGCGTCGCTCAGCAGGCCGTCCTGGCCCAGCACCTGGGCGTCGGCGCGGCGGACCACGCCATCCACGCGCACGGCCACGGCGTCGAGGTTCTTCACCAGCTGGTTGCTGCGTTCGAGCAGTTCGCTGACGCGCTTCGAATCGGCCTCGTTGCCGGTCACGGCGGCCATCAGCCCACCCTGGTTGCTGTTGATGCGCTCGGTCAGGCTGCGCAGCTCCGTCAGCGTGTGCGCCAGGGCCGATTCGGCGGTGGTCAGGCGGTTCACGTTCTGCAGCACGTCGCGCGCGTCGGCCACCATGTTGGGGATTTCGGCCGACACGTCGCCGCGCAGCACCATGCGCTCGCTGTCGGGCGGCAGCGGCGGGTCGTCCAGGATGCCGGTGAAGGCGCGCAGGCGCGCCGCGCCGACCAGGCCTCTTTCGAGGGTGAACACGCTGGAGGTGCGCAGCCAGTGCGCGTCCTTCAGCGGCACGTCGACGTGGATGCGCACCGTGCCGCCCTCGGCCAGCTCGATACGGCCGACGCGGCCGATGGGAAAGCCGGAGAAGGTCATGTCCATGCCCACCACCACGCCGTCGGAGTCGTCGGCCAGCAGGTACAGCTTTTGCGTGGCCTCGAAGGCGCCGCGCACCCACATCAGGTACAGCACCGAGGCGAGCACCAGCAGCGTCATGAAGATCAGCAGCAGCGCGGCGCGAAACTCCAGCGAGCGCCAGCGGCGAAACCAGCGCGACGAACGCGGCGCGCCCTCGGGCGCGGGCAGCTCGGGCGCCCGCGGCTCGGGCAGGGGTGGCGGTGGAGGGGCCGAAGGCTCGCTCATGGGCTCAATAGTAATTGCCGACCAGCGACGCGATCTCGATCGCCAGCATCAGCACGAACATCTGCACCAGGCCCTGCAGCTCCACGCTGGTGCGCGAGGGCCGGCGCGGGATGTCGCGCAAGGCATTGGCCACCGGCAGCAGCGCCACCGACAGCGCGAACAGCAGCGTCTTCAGCCCGAAGATCATCGACACCACCGGGTTGAAGATGTTGCCCACCGCGTGGTTGTACGAGGCCAGGCCCGCCAGCGTGAAGCCGTGCACCGCGATGTAAGCCAGCACCAGCGAGATCAGGCAGCTCAGCAACGCCAGCAGCAGCACGGCAAAGGTGCCGGCCAGCACGCGCGGCAGGACCTCGTGGCGCAGCGGATCGACGCCGCGCGCGCGCAGCGCGTCCAGCGCGCCGTCGCGGCGCAGCTTGTACAGCTCCGAGCCGCCGGGAATGGCGTATTCCACCGCCACGTACAGCGCCGCGACAAGCGGAATCAGCTCCAGGATCAGCACCCGCACCACCGCGTCCAGCGCATACTGCGTCAGGCCGTAGGCGAACGCCGTGACCACCACGATGCGGATCACCACCACGTTGAACAGCGCCATCAGCGTGGTGAAGCCCGGCAGCGCCGGCCCGGCGGCGTAATACACGTGGCGCAGCACGGCGCCGCGCGACTCGGGCCCGTAGCTGGACGGCGAGAACGCCAGCACCGCCACCTGCGCGCCGATGAACAGCACCGTCCACCAGCCGAACAGCCAGCGCAACACGCCCCGCCCGAGGCCCAGCAGCCAGCCGTACAGCGACAACCCGATGGTCATGGCACGCCATGATACGCGGGCGCCGTCAGCGGGGCGCCACTGCGGGGAGTTAACATTGGCGCCTTCTGAAGACGCAGATTGAAGGTGCGGACCGCCCTGCCGGGCCGGGTCCGCCACCAGCGCCATCGCCGTGCACAGGCGCGCGCATTAGAGACAGTTTCCCAGTGCGGAAACATTTGGCTGCGTTATATTGCACCGCAACAGTTCTGCGGGAGGCCCGAATTCCATGCTGTATCAAATCTACGAAGCGCAGCGTTCGCTGCTTGAACCTTTTGCCGACATGGCCGATGCAGCATCCAAGCTGTACGCCAACCGCCACACCGTGCTGGGCCAGCTGCCCATGGCGCAGCGCGTATCGGCCGCCTATGCCCTGTTCCACCGCCTGGGCAAGGACTACGAAAAGCCCGAGTTCGACATCCGCAAGGTCGAGGTCGACGGGGTCGAGGTGGCCATCGACGAGCGGGTGGAGATCGACAAGCCCTTTTGCCAGCTGCTGCGCTTCAAGCGCTTCTCGGACGATCCGCCGACGCTGAACAAGCTCAAGCAGCAGCCGCCGGTGCTGATCGTGGCGCCCCTGTCGGGCCACTACGCCACCCTGCTGCGCGACACCGTGCGCACCATGCTCGAAGGCCACAAGGTCTACATCACCGACTGGAAGAACGCCCGCATGGTGCCGCTGTCCGAGGGCGAGTTCCACCTGGACGACTACGTGAACTACGTGCAGGAGTTCATCCGCCACGTGCAGGGCAAGTACGGCAACTGCCACGTGGTCAGCGTGTGCCAGCCCACCGTGCCCACGCTGGCCGCGGTGTCGCTGATGGCCAGCCGCGGCGAGAAGACCCCCATCACCATGACCATGATGGGCGGCCCCATCGACGCGCGCAAGTCGCCCACCTCGGTGAATGCGCTGGCGGTGGACCGCAGCTACCAGTGGTTCGAGAACAACGTCATCTACCGCGTGCCGCCCAGCTACCCCGGCGCCGGCCGCCGCGTGTACCCGGGCTTTCTGCAGCACGCCGGCTTCGTAGCCATGAACCCGAACCGCCACGCCAGCAGCCACTACGACTTCTTCCGCGACCTGATCAAGGGCGACCAGTCCAGCGCCGAGTCGCACCGCAAGTTCTACGACGAGTACAACGCCGTGCTCGACATGGACGCCCACTTCTACCTGGAGACCATCCGCATCGTGTTCCAGGACTTCGACCTGGTGCACGGCACCTGGGACGTGCGCTCGCCCAAGGGCAAGCTGGAGCGGGTGCGCCCGCAGGACATCACCACCACCGCGCAGCTGACGGTGGAGGGCGAGCTGGACGACATCTCCGGCGCCGGCCAGACCAAGGCCGCGCACACGCTGTGTGCCGGCGTGCCGCGCCGCCCCGGCGACCACATCGAGGTCAAGGGCGCCGGCCACTACGGCATCTTCTGCGGCCGGCGCTGGCGCACCGTGGTCTACCCGCAGGTCAAGGCCTTCATTGCCGAGTTCCAGGCCAAGGCCGAGCGCCGCGGCGAGGTCACCACCATCGCACCGCCGCCCGCGCGCACGCCCAGCCGCCGCGCCCAGCCGGCCCCGCGCGCCGCCGCCGAGGAACTGGGCCAGCTGCGCCTGGACGAGGTGGCGCCCGCAGTGG
>JAEXBL010000173.1 GCA_023394015.1 Pseudomonadota bacterium
CCACCGTGGTGCTGGCCGAGCAGCGCGAATACGTGCCCGTGTCGCCGGGCGGCAGGGCCGCGTTTGCCAAGCTGTCAGCCGGCATGAAGCTGCAACTGGCCGCCGCCAGCGAGATCACGCGCGGCAGCTTCGAGTAAGCGTGGGCCAGCGGTGGCCAGGCCGCCGCACCAAAGCAAAAAGGGCGCCTCGGGCGCCCTTTCTTCTGGTTGATGGCTAGTGGCTGCTCAGCGCAGCCCACGCGGGCTTACTCCGCCACGGCGAACGACGAGCCGCAGCCGCAGGTGGTCTGCGCGTTGGGGTTCTTGATAACGAACTGCGCGCCCTGCAGGTCTTCCTTGTAGTCGATCTCGGCGCCGACCAGGTACTGGTAGCTCATGGCGTCGATCAGCAGCGACACGCCGTTCTTGCTCATGGTGGTGTCGTCCTCGTTGGCGATCTCGTCAAAGGTGAAGCCATACTGGAAGCCCGAGCAACCGCCGCCCTGCACGAACACGCGCAGCTTCAGGTCGGGGTTGCCCTCTTCAGCGATCAGCTCGGCCACCTTGGCCGCCGCGCTGTCGGTGAAGACGATGGGCTCGGGCATGGCGGTGGGGGGTTGAATGTCTTGGGCGACGGCAGTCATGAAAACTCCTGATGCTCTGGGAGCAGAAACAGTTTAGTAGTGTATCAAAATGGTCGGGTTTTCGCTGGGCGCGCTCACCAAGCCGTCGCCCACGCGCCCGCGGCGGGGTTGGTGGGCCCGCCCTTTACGGCCGGTCCAGGTCCAGCGTCGGCTCGGTGGGCTCGCGGATGTCGTCGGCCGGCGAATCGGTCGCGGGCTCCTGCACCGCCGGCGGCGGCGTCAGCTGGGGCTGCAACTGCCCGGCGATGACCGCGCCCTGCTGCATCTCCAGCGACTTGTAGCGCACATCGCCCTGCACGCGCGCCTTGGACTGCAGCTCCAGCAGCTCGCGCGCCAGCACCGGGCCGACCACGCTGCCACCGATCACCACATGGTCGGCGCTGATGGCACCCTCGACGCTGCCGCCCTCGCCGATCACCAGCACGCTGGGCTGGCTGCCCTCGGCGATGACATCGCCCAGCACCGTGCCGTCGATCTGCAGGCCGTCCTGAAAGGTGCACGGCCCCTGCACGCGCATGCCGGCGCCGATGGTACTGCGCACCGACCACTTTGACTTCATGCCTAGCATGTCCTGAACTCCTTGATTGCTTGGCCTGCTTTTACCATGCAGCCGCCACGACGGCGCACGCGCCCAAGAAAAAACCGCGCCAGCCGGGGCGGCCGCGCGGTTCTTTCGGGTGCCGGCAGCAAAAATCAGCGCTTGCTGAACTGCTTGCGGCGGCGGGCAGAGTGCAGGCCGACCTTCTTGCGCTCGACCTCGCGGGCGTCGCGCGTGACGAAACCGGCGGCGCTCAGCTGCGGCTTCAGGTTGGCGTCGTAGTCGATCAGCGCGCGGGTGATGCCGTGGCGCACCGCGCCGGCCTGGCCGGATTCGCCGCCGCCGTGCACGTTGACCTGCACGTCGAAGGTCTCGACGTTGTCGGTCAGCACCAGCGGCTGCTTGCAGATCATGATCGAGGTCTGGCGGCCGAAGAACTCGGAGATGTCCTTGCCGTTGACCGTGATCTTGCCGGAGCCTTTTTTCAGAAACACGCGGGCCACGCTGGACTTGCGGCGGCCGGTGCCGTTGTTCCATTCACCAATCATTGCATCGGCTCCTTAGACTTCCAGCGCCTTGGGCTGCTGGGCGCTGTGCGGGTGCTCGGCGCCGCCGTACACCTTCAGCTTCTTGATCATGGCGTAGCCCAGCGGGCCCTTGGGCAGCATGCCCTTGACGGCCTTCTCGAGCGCGCGGCCGGGGCGCTTGGCCTGCAGGTCGCGGAAGTTGGTCTCGCGCAGACCACCGGGATAGCCGGTGTGGCGGTAGTACTTCTTGTCCAGCTCCTTGGCGCCGGTGACGCGGAGCTTGGAGGCGTTGACGACCACGATGTAGTCGCCGGTATCGACGTGAGGCGTGTAAATGGCCTTGTGCTTGCCGCGCAGACGGAGGGCAACTTCGCTGGCTACCCGTCCGAGCACCTTGTCGGTGGCGTCAATCACAAACCACTCGTGCGTCACGTCAGCGGGTTTGGCGCTGAAGGTTTTCATGAGTTTTTCCTGTCGGAAAGTGGTTTGCCGGACCCTTTTCCACGGTCGGTGCTCCTCTTGTACCGGGAGCCTCTTAGGTGGGTTTCAGCGCGCAGCGCCCTCGAAAAGGGGGCCACTCACCGTTTGCCGCGGGGTCTTCAAAGCGCTGCAAAGCCCGCCATTCTAACCCGGCGCCGGCCGTGCAGCAAGACAGTCTGCCATCGGCCAGCCTGCCGCCGGCGCCCAGTTACCATGCCGGCATGTTCAGCTACCGCCACGCCTTCCACGCCGGCAACCACGCCGACGTGCTGAAACACATCACCCTGCTGGCGACGCTGCGACACCTGATGCGCAAGGATTCGCCGCTGCTGCTGGTCGACACCCACGCCGGCGCCGGCATCTACCGGCTGGATGCCGACGCGGCGCAGACCTCGGGCGAGGCCGGCGCCGGCATTGCGCGGCTGCAGGCGCTGGCAGCCATCGATACGGAAGCAGACGCGCTGGCCGACTACCTGGCGCTGGTCGCCCGCTTCAACCCCGACGCGCGCGGTGCCTGGCGCGTCTACCCCGGCTCGCCGCTGCTGATGCACACGCTGATGAGCGAGCCCGCCCGGGCGCCGGTGCACGATCGGTTGCGGCTGTTCGAGCTGCATCCGACCGACGCCCAGGCGCTGCAGGCCCACATCGAGCAGTTGAAGGCCGGCCGCCAGGTGACGATGGCGCGGCAGGACGGCTTCGAGGGCCTGAAGGCGCTGCTGCCACCCCCGCCGGCCGCCGGCGGCTCGCGCCGCGCGCTGGTGCTGATCGATCCCAGCTACGAAATCAAGAGCGACTACGCCCGGGTGGCGACGGCGGTGCAGGACGCCCTGAAGCGCTTCGCGACCGGCGTGCTGCTCGTCTGGTACCCCGTCATCGCCCGACCCGAGGCACACGGCCTGCCGCGGCGGCTGAAGACGCTGGCGCAGCAGGCCGGGCGCGGCTGGCTGCACGCCACGCTGCACGTGGGCGCGGCGGCCGAGGGCGCCGGGCTGTCGGCCAGCGGCATGTTCGTGGTCAACCCGCCGCACACGCTGAAAGCCGCGCTGGAAGCGGCCCTTCCCCCCGTGCTGCAGGCGCTGGGCGCAGGCCGCGGACGCGGCCAGGCCTGGTCGGTGGAAGCCGGCGACGGCCGCTGAGACCTGGGTAAACCCCAGCATTCAGCCTCAAAATTAACCGACCGCCCGGTCGGTTAACTCCCTATACTTCAGGTTCGCGCCTTCCCACGCCCGCGGCGCGTGCCGTTCACGCCGCCGCGGGGCCCGCCGACAGGAGACCTCCCGCGTGTACACCCAAGCCTTATCCATTCCCGACGACGACGCCCGCACGGCCCCCAAGGCCGTGCCCGCCGCGCCGTCCGAGCACGAAGCCGCGCTGCTGGCGCGCTTCGAGGAGCGCATCGCCGCCGACGGCCGCATCGAGCCGCGCGACTGGATGCCCGACGCCTACCGCAAGACCCTGGTGCGCCAGATCAGCCAGCACGCGCATTCCGAAATCGTCGGCATGCTGCCCGAGGGCAACTGGATCAGCCGCGCGCCCAGCCTGAAGCGCAAGTGCATCCTGATCGCCAAGGTGCAGGACGAAGGCGGCCACGGCCTGTACCTGTACAGCGCCGCCGAGACCCTGGGCACCGGCCGCGACGAGATGCTCGACGCCCTGCACTCGGGCCGCGCCAAGTACAGCAGCATCTTCAACTACCCGGCGCTGAACTGGGCCGACGTGGGCGTGATCGGCTGGCTGGTGGACGGCGCGGCGATCATGAACCAGATCCCGCTGTGCCGCTGCTCCTACGGCCCCTACGCCCGCGCCATGGTGCGCGTGTGCAAGGAAGAGTCCTTCCACCAGCGCCAGGGCTACGAGGCCCTGCTGGTGATGATGAAGGGCACGCAGGCGCAGCGCGACATGGTGCAGGACGCCGTCAACCGCACCTGGTGGAAGTGCCTGGCCATGTTCGGCCCCTCCGACAAGGACAGCCTGCACAGCAGCCAGGGCATGAAGTGGGGCATCAAGCGCATCAGCAACGACGATTTGCGCCAGAAGTTCATCGACGCCACCGTGCCCCAGGCCGAAGTGCTGGGCGTGACCCTGCCCGACCCCGAGCTGAAGTGGAACGAGGAACGCGGCCACTACGACCACGGCGAGATCGACTGGGACGAGTTCTGGCAGACCGTGAACGGCAACGGCCCGATGAACCGCGAGCGCCTGGCCACGCGCGTGAAGGCGCACGAGGACGGCGCCTGGGTGCGCGAAGCCGCCCTGGCCCATGCCGAGAAGCAACGCCAGCGCGCCCTGAAGCAAGCCGCCTGACCGCACACCCGAGGAGACCCACACGATGAGCACCGCGCAACCCGCCCTGAAAGACTGGCCCCTGTGGGAAGTCTTTGTCCGCAGCAAGCAAGGCCTGGAGCACAAGCACTGCGGCAGCCTGCACGCCAGCGACGCCCAGCACGCGCTGCAAATGGCGCGCGACGTCTACACGCGCCGGCAGGAAGGCGTGTCGATCTGGGTCGTGCCCTCGCACCTGATCGCCGCCAGCGACCCGGGCGAGAAGGACCAGCTGTTCGAGCCGGCCAGCGACAAGATCTACCGCCACCCCACCTTCTACGAGATCCCTGAAGAAGTGGGGCACATGTGATGGACGCGCGAGTCAAGGCCCACGCGCCCACCGACTACCTCCTGCACCTGGCCGACAACGCCGTGGTGCTGGGCCAGCGCAACGCCGAATGGTGCGGCCACGCGCCGGTGCTGGAAGAAGACCTGGCGATGGCCAACAACAGCCTCGCCCTGATCGGCCAGGCGCGCCTGCTGTACTCGTACGCCGCCGAGCGCCTGGCCGCCGACGTGCGCGCCCCGCGCGGCGCGGCCTGGCCGGCCGGGCCGATCACCGAGGACACGCTGGCCTACTTCCGCGGCGACAGCGATTTCCGCAACTACGTGCTGCTGGAGCGGCCGCACACCACCGGCCTGGTGCCCGCCGCCGGCGGCCAGCGCGACTGGGCCGTCAGCATCGTGCGCAACTTTCTCTACAGCGCGCTGATGGTGCTGGTGTGGGAGCGGCTGCAGCAATCCGCCGACACGCAGCTGGCCGCCATCGCCGCCAAGAGCCTGAAGGAAGTGCGCTACCACCTGCGCCATGCGCGCGACTGGCTGCTGCGCCTGGGCGACGGCACCGACGAGTCGCACCGCCGCGCCCAGGCCGCGCTGGACTACCTGATGCCCTTCACCGAGGAGTTCTGGACCAGCAGCGCGCTGGAAAGCGCGGCCAACGCCTCCGGCACCGGCGTCGACGTGGCCAGTTTGCGCGCCGAGTGGGACCAGATGGTGGATGAGGCCATTGCCGAGGCCACGCTGCAGCGCCCGCCCTTCGTCAAGCGCTACGTGCCGGAGGGCAAGCGCGGCGTGCACTCCGAGCACCTGAGCTACCTGCTGGGCGAAATGCAAAGCCTGGCGCGCGCCCACCCCGGCGCCACCTGGTGACCGCGACGTGAACACCACCGCCGCCGACCGCCTGGCCCCCGCCGACGAGGCGCGGCTGTGGGCCGCGCTGGACCAGCTCACCGACCCCGAGATCCCCGTCGTCACCCTGCGCGAAATGGGCATCCTGCGCGACCTGCGCCGCGGTGCCGACGGCGGCGTGGAGGTGGTCATCACCCCCACCTACAGCGGCTGCCCGGCCATGGACCAGATCGCCGACGACATCGCCGCCACGCTGAAGGACGCGGGCGTCGACGGCCGCGTGGTCACCCAGCTCGCGCCGGCCTGGACCACCGACTGGATGAGTGACGTGGCACGCGAGAAGCTGCGCGCCTACGGCATCGCGCCGCCGCAGTGCGGCGCCGCGGCGCCGGGCGAGGCCGCGCTGCGGTTCGCCCCCCGCGCCGCTGCCCGCCTTGAGGTGCCCTGCCCGCAGTGCGGATCGACCAACACCACCGAGACCTCGCATTTCGGCTCCACCGCCTGCAAGGCGCTGTACCGCTGCCTCGACTGCCTGGAGCCGTTCGACTACTTCAAAAGGATTTAAAGCCCACCCTGAGGCGCTGACGCGCCTTCCCTCAAGGGACGCGCGCAGCGGCCGGGCCAAGCCCGCTCCGCGCGCGCCTGAGCCCTCCCCAACCACGCCTTGCCTCCCGAGAGACGTCCATGTCGATTCCGCGCTTTCACGATCTCACCGTCGCCCGCGTCAACCCCGAAGCTGCGGGCGCGGTCGCCATCACCTTTGCCGTGCCGGACGAGTTGCAGGAGGCGTTCAGCTTCCAGCCCGGCCAGTTCCTCACCCTGCGCACCACCATCGATGGCCAGGACGTGCGACGCAACTACTCGATCTGCTCCACCCGCAGCCGCTACCGCCAGGCCCGCGAGCTGGAAGTCGGCATCCGCCCGATGGACGGCGGCCTGTTCTCCAACTGGGCCGCCACGCAGCTCAAGGCCGGCGACACGCTGGCGGTGATGCCGCCCGACGGCCGCTTCACCATCAAGAAGCCGCGCGCGCTGCACCGCGTGGGCTTTGCCGCCGGCTCGGGCATCACGCCCATCCTCAGCATCGTCGCCAGCACGCTGGAAGAAAGCGACAGCGCCAAGTTCACGCTGGTGTACGGCAACCGCCGCATGAACAGCGTGATGTTCAACGAGGCGCTGCAGGACTTGAAGGACAGGTACAAGAACCGCCTGACGCTGATCCACATCCTGTCGCGCCAGGCGCAGGAGGTGCCGCTGCTCGAAGGCCGCATCGACGGCGCCAAGGTGCAGCAGCTGATCGACACCCTGCTGCCGGCCAAGAGCATGGACGAGGTGTTCGTGTGCGGCCCCGAGGCCATGATCGAATCGGTCGAGGCCGCGCTGCAGGCTGCGGGCGTGCCGCCCGAGCGCATCTACAGCGAGCGCTTCACCTCGCCGCGGCTGGAGGAAATGAGCCCCGAGGCGCGCCGTGCCGCCATCGCCCAGCCCGACCCCGAGGCGCCGGTGGGCCAGGTCGCGCTCACCGTGCTGATCGACGGCAAGACCCACGAGCTGGCCATGCGCAGCGACCAGCACGTGCTCGACGTGGCGCTGTCGGCCGGGCTGGACTTGCCCTATTCCTGCAAGGCCGGCGTATGCTGCACCTGCCGCGCCAAGGTGCTGGATGGCAGCGTGAGCATGGACAAGAACTTCACGCTGGAGGCCGAGGAAATGGCGCAGGGCTTCGTGCTAAGCTGCCAGGCGCGGCCGACCAGCGACAAGCTGACCGTGAGCTACGACGAGCGTTGAGCCCCGCGCCGCGCGCAGCATGACAAAAGGCGCCCTCGGGCGCCTTGTTTTCTGGGATTGAGAAAAGCGCTTCTGGCGCTCGATCAGCTGTCGCGCCCCGCCGGCAGCACCTCGCGCAGCACCACGGTGTCGTGGCCGCGCGACTTGATGCCCAGCACCTTGGCGGCGGCCTTGCTCAGGTCGATCACACGGCCCTTGATGAAGGGACCGCGGTCGTTGATGCGCACCACCACTTCCCTGCCGGTGCGCGGGTTGTGCACCAGCACGCGGGTGCCGAAGGGCAGGGTCTTGTGCGCGGCCGTCAGTTCGTTCATGTCGAAGCGCTCGCCGTTGGCCGTGCGCCGGCCGTGAAAGCCGGGCCCGTACCACGAGGCCACGCCGCGCTGCAGGTCGCGCCCGCCACGCAGGCCCAGGGCCGGGCCCTTGGGCGCGGCCAGGCCGGGCGCGCCGTCGCCGGCCTCGGGCAAGCGGGCCGAGGTCGGTGCATCGCCGCCCAGCCGGGTCTTGAAGCCGGTGTAATTGGGGCAGCGCATGTCGTGCACCGCCTTGGCCGACGAGCAAGGTTCAGAAAAAGCGGAGGTGGAAGCGTTCAGGCTCACCGTCTGGGCCGCCAGAGGCCCTGCTGCCAGCCACAGCGTGCCCACACACAACAGGCGGGCGACCGGCAAACGGTGTGCACTTCCCGAAACCGGCACGCCGCGCAAGCGGGCGCCGGGAGAGGTGTCCCGTAACATGGGGCCAGATTTTAGTGGCTTGCTCGGCAAAACGCACGTTTCAAACGGTCAACCGGCCCGCTTTAGAGCCCAGGCTCAAGAATCCAGCGCCGCCTTCAAATGCTTTGCATCCAAGTCGTCCGTGGCGCAGCGCGCGCCCCACAGCGCATGAAACCCATGACGAACGACCACGCTCCGGCGAGCGCATGAGCAATGACAAAAGGTTCGACCCGCACACGGCGCTTTGTCATTTGTCATTCGTCATGGCGCGCCAGCGCCGGTCATGCATGGCTCAAGCGCCCAGGCCCAGGCGCCGGCACACCTCCAGCGTGGCGACCGACTGGTTC
>JAEXBL010000201.1 GCA_023394015.1 Pseudomonadota bacterium
TTCGGTGTTGGGGCAATAGCCGCAGCGCCAGGGGCAGCCCTGGCAGAACACCACGGCCGCCAGGCGGCCGGGAAAGTCAATGGTGGTGAACGGCGTGATGCCGCCGATGCGCAGGCCGTCGGCCGGGTCAGCCGCGCGCTGGGCAGGCACGGCCCGGCTCGGCGAAGAACTGGCGCTCGTGGTGCTCGCCCTGCTTGCCGACGTTGAAGCTGGCGACCGGCCGGTGGTAGCCCATGACGCGGGTCCAGACCTCGCAGGGCTGGCGCTCGGCATCGCTTTGTTCGACGGCCGCGACGGCGGCGTTCTCGGTGGTGGAAAAAACGGTAATGACGACTCCTTGGTGGTGGTGAAAAAAACGGCGCAGTCGCGGGGCGTTGGCCTGTGTCACGCAACGCCCGGCTGGCCCCTCACGCGGCCAGCCGCGCGCGCTTGGCGGCCAGGCGTTCCTCGTCGCACTTGGGGCAGAAGGCGTGCTCGCCTTCCAGGTAGCCGTGCGTGGGGCAGATCGAGAAGGTGGGCGTGACGGTGATGTAGGGCAGGCGGAAGTTCGTCAGCGCCCGCCGCACCAGTTCGCGGCAGGCAGCGCCGCTGCTGATGCGCTCGCCCATGTACAGGTGCAGCACGGTGCCGCCGGTGTATTTGGACTGCAGCGCCTCCTGGCGCGCGAGGGCCTCGAACGGGTCGTCGGTGAAGCCCACCGGAAGCTGCGAGGAGTTGGTGTAGTACGGCTGCTCGGCGGTTCCGGCCTGCAGGATGGCGGGCCAGCGCTTCTTGTCTTCCTTGGCGAAGCGGTAGGTGGTGCCTTCGGCCGGCGTGGCTTCCAGGTTGTAGAGGTGGCCGGTTTCCTCCTGGAAGTCGGTAATGCGCGCGCGCACGTGGTCCAGCAGGCGCAGCGCGAAGGCGTGGCCCCAGTCGGTGGTGATGTCGTGTGCATCACTGGTGAAGTTGCGCACCATCTCGTTGATGCCGTTCAGGCCCAGCGTGCTGAAATGGTTGCGCAGCGTGCCCAGGTAGCGCTTGGTGTAGGGAAACAGCCCCTGGTCCATCAGCCGCTGGATCAGCTTGCGCTTGACCTCCAGGCTTTGCTTGCCCAGCTCCAGCAGGCGGTCGAGCGCCCGGAACAGCGCCGCCTCGTCGCCCGCGTGCAAATGGCCCAGGCGCGCGCAGTTGACGGTGACCACGCCCAGGCTGCCGGTCTGCTCGGCGCTGCCGAACAGGCCATTGCCGCGCTTGAGCAGCTCGCGCAGATCAAGCTGCAGGCGGCAGCACATGGAGCGCACCATGTTCGGCTCCAGCTCCGAGTTGATGAAGTTCTGGAAGTACGGCAGGCCGTACTTGGCCGTCATATCGAACAGGCGCGCGGCGTTCTCACTTTCCCACGGAAAGTCGGGCGTGATGTTGTAGGTGGGAATGGGGAAGGTGAACACCCGGCCCTTGGCGTCGCCGGTGGTCATGACGTCGATGTAGGCGCGGTTGATCAGGTCCATCTCGGCCTGCAGTTCGCCGTAGCAGAACGGCATTTCCTCGCCGCCGATCACCGGCACCTGCTCGCGCAGGTCCTCGGGGCAGGTCCAGTCGAAGGTGAGGTTGGTGAACGGCGTCTGCGTGCCCCAGCGCGAGGGCACGTTGAGGTTGTAGACCAACTCCTGGATGCACTGGCGCACGGCGGCGTAGTCCATCGCGTCCTTGCGCACGAAGGGCGCCATGTAAGTGTCGAACGAGGAGAACGCCTGCGCGCCGGCCCATTCGTTCTGCAGTGTGCCCAGGAAGTTGACGATCTGCCCCACGGCCGAGGACATGTGCCTGGCCGGCCCCGCCTCCACCTTGCCCGGCACACCGTTCAGGCCCTCGTGCAGCAGCGTGCGCAGCGACCAGCCGGCGCAGTAGCCGCTGAGCATGTCCAGATCGTGGATGTGGATGTCGCCCTCGCGGTGCGCGGCGCCGATCTCGGGCGCGTAGACGTGCGACAGCCAGTAGTTGGCCGTGACCTTGCCGGCCACGTTCAGGATCAGCCCGCCCAGCGAATAGCCCTGGTTGGCGTTGGCGTTCACCCGCCAGTCGGCGCGCGTGAGGTATTCGTTGATGGAGGACTCCACGTGGACCAGCGTGCGCGCGTCGGCGCGCAGGGTGGCGTGGCGTTCGCGGTAGGCGATGTAGGCGCGCGCTGTGGCCAGGTGGTTGGCGGCGATCAGGGTCTGCTCGACCACGTCCTGGATCTGCTCGATGTGTGGCGCGCCGCCGCCGAAGCGGTGCACCAGCACCTTGACGGCCTGGGCCGTCAGCAGCGCCGCCTCGTCGTCGCCGAATTCGCCGCTGGCAGCCCCGGCGCGGGCAATGGCCGAACGGATGCGCGCGGCGTCGAAGTCGGCGCGCTGGCCATCGCGCTGGACGACCTGGCGCGGCAGACTAGTGACTTTGGCAACAGGCATGGCGGAATCCTTGGAACACTATATGTAGTGCGAAAGGTACCCTCCATCCACTACATATAGTATGTTCTACATCAAAGAAACCGCCGGCGGCCTGAGCTTCAGGCGCCCGCGCGCAGCGTGTGGGCTGCCGCCACCATGTTGCGCAGCGCCGGCAGCACCTCGGCCCACTGGCGCGTCTTCAGGCCGCAGTCGGGGTTGACCCACAGGCGCTCGGACGGAATCCGCTCGGCCGCCTTCTGCATCAGCTCCACCATGTGTTGCTGGGTCGGGATGTTGGGCGAGTGGATGTCGTAGACGCCGGGGCCGATCTCGTTCGGGTACTTGAAGTCGTCGAAGGCGTCCAGCAGCTCCATGTCGGAGCGCGAGGTCTCGATGGTGAAGACGTCGGCGTCCATGCCGGCGATGGAACGGATGATGTCGTTGAACTCCGAGTAGCACATGTGGGTGTGGATCTGCGTTTCGTCGCGCACGCCGTTGGCGGTGATGCGAAAGCACTCCACGGCCCAGTCCAGGTAGTCCTGCCATTGCGCACGGCGCAGCGGCAGGCCTTCGCGCAGCGCCGCCTCGTCGATCTGGATCACGTGCACGCCAGCCTTTTCCAGGTCCAGCACTTCCTCGCGAATCGCCAGTGCGAGCTGTCGGCACGAATCGGCACGCGGCTGGTCGTCGCGCACAAAGGACCAGTTGAGAATGGTCACCGGGCCCGTGAGCATGCCTTTCATGGGCTTGTCGGTCAGCGACTGCGCGTAGCGGATCCATTCCACGGTCATGGCCCTGGGCCGGCGAATGTCGCCAAACAGGATCGGCGGCTTGACGCAGCGTGAGCCGTAGGACTGCACCCAGCCGAACTGGCTGAAGGCGTAGCCCTCGAGCTGCTCGCCGAAGTACTCGACCATGTCGTTGCGCTCGGCCTCGCCGTGCACCAGCACGTCCAGGCCCAGGGCCTCCTGCTCTCGCACGCTGTGCTCGATCGCCGCGCGCATCGCCGCCTGGTAGCCGGCCTCGTCCAGCCGGCCGGCCTTGTGGTCGCTGCGCGCGCGGCGGATGTCGGCGGTCTGCGGAAAGGAGCCGATGGTGGTGGTCGGGTACCGCGGCAGGTTCAGCAGCGCGCGCTGCTTGGCGGCGCGTCGGGCGTAGGCGCTCTCGCGCTGGCCCAGCGGCGGCGCGATCCTGGCCACTGCCGCCGCCACTTCCGGTTTGTGCACCCGCGGCGAAGCTCGGCGAGCGGCCAGCGCGGCGGCGTTGTCGGCCAGCTCGGCCTGCACGGCGGCGCGGCCCTGGTTGAGGGCGGTGGCGATCACGCGCAGCTCGTCGAGCTTCTGCAGCGCGAAGGCCAGCCAGCTCTTGACCTCAGCGTCCAGCCTGTCTTCGCTCGCCAGATCGACCGGCACGTGCAGCAGCGAGCACGACGGCGCGATCCACAGCCGCTCGCCCAGGCGCTTGGCCAGCGGCTCCAGCCAGTCCAGCAGAGCGGCCAGGTCGGTGCGCCAGATGTTGCGGCCATTGACCACGCCCAGCGACAGCACCTTGTGCTCGGGCAGCAGGTTGAGCAGCGGCGCCACGTCGTCCTTCCCGTTGATGGCGTCCAGGTGCAGGCCCGCCACCGGCAGGTGGGCCGCCAGGTAGCGGTTTTCCTCCAGCTGACCGAAGTAGGTCGCCAGCAGCAGCTTGACACGGCAGGCCTTCAGCTGGTGGTAGGCCAGGTTGAAGGCGTGGCGCCAGGGCTCGTCCAGTTCGGTGACCAGGATCGGCTCGTCGATCTGCACCCACTCGGCGCCGGCGTCGGCCAGCGCGTCGAGCAGCTGGGCATAGACCGGCAGCAGGCGCTCCAGCAGCGCCAGCTTGTCGCTGCCGTCCTTGGCCTTGCCCAACGCCAGGTAGGTGACGGGGCCGATGACGACCGGCTTGGCGTTCACGCCCTGCTCCTGCGCTTCGGCCAGCTGCGCCAGCAGGCGCGAGGCATCGAGCGTGAACTGCGTGTCGGCCTGGAACTCGGGCACGATGTAGTGGTAGTTGGTATCGAACCACTTGGTCATCTCGCCGGCCGCCACGCCGCCACAGCAATCGGCATGGGTCTCGGCCGAACGGCCGCGCGCCACGCGGAAGTAGTTGTCCAGCGCATCGCCGGCAAAGCCCTGCACGCGCTCGGGCAGGTGACCCAGGGTGAAGCTCATGTCCAGCACCTGGTCGTAGAACGAGAAGTCGCCCACCGGCACCCAGTCGAGCTGCGCCTGCTCGGCCCAGTGGCGGCGGCGCAGCTTGGCGCCCAGTTGATGCAACTCGTCGCGCGTGGACTGCCCTTTCCAGTACGACTCCAAGGCGAACTTGAGTTCGCGCTGCGCGCCAATGCGCGGAAAACCGAGGTTGTGGGTGGTGACCATGGTCAAACTCCTGCCGTCTTGCCTTGAAAGCCGGCGATGCTAGGCGGCACAATCCGTGAAGTAAAATGGTCTTTTTTCACTCAATCATTAGTTTCACTCATACATGCTGGAGCGCATTCACCTGTCCATCGTGCACGAGGTGGACCGGCTGGGCACGCTGACGGCCGCCGCCGACGCGCTGTGCCTGACGCAGTCGGCACTCAGCCACTCGATCCGCAAGCTGGAGCAGCAATTGGGCACCGCCGTCTGGCTGCGCGAGGGACGCAGCCTGCGCCTGACGCAGGCCGGCCAGCACCTGCTGGTCGTGGCGCGACGCGTGCTGCCGCAGCTGGCGCTGGCCGAGGAACGCCTGGGACAGTTCGCGCGCGGCGAGCGCGGCAGCCTGCGCATCGGCATGGAATGCCACCCGTGCTACCAGTGGCTGCTGAAGGTGGTGTCGCCCTATCTGGCGGCCTGGCCCGACGTGGACGTGGACGTGAAGCAGGCGTTCCAGTTCGGCGGCATCGGCGCGCTGATCGGCTACGAGATCGATCTGCTGGTCACGCCCGATCCGCTGTACAAAAGCGGTCTGCACTTCGAGCCGGTGTTCGACTACGAGCAGGTGCTGGTGGTCGCCAGTGCGCATCCGCTGGCACGGGCCACCCACGCCCGCCCGCGCGATCTGGCGCGCGAGGTGCTCATTACCTACCCGGTCGAGCCCGAGCGGCTGGACATCTACACCCAGTTCCTCACCCCGGCCGGCATTGCGCCGCGCCGCCACCAGACCATCGAAACCACCGACATCATGCTGCAGATGGTGGCCAGCGGGCGGGGCGTGGCGGCGCTGCCGCGCTGGCTGGTGCACGAGTACACCGCCAAGCTCGGAGTGCGGTCCGTGCGCCTGGGCCCGCGCGGCATCGCCAAGCAGATTCATCTGGGTGCGCGCGAGGCCGATCTGGACACCGACTATCTGCGCGCCTTCATCGCTCTGGCACGCGACCTGGCACTGAGAGAGGCGCCCTGAAGCACGGTCTGCCGTCAGCACGGCGCAGCTTGACGCCGCGAGGCCGCACGCCAACCTGACGACTACACGCTTGCACTCACGGATGCACCTCGCCCGCCCCATGCCTGATGCGGTGTCCGCGCGGCGACTGCTGAACACCCACCCCAGACTGACCCGGCCGACGGCACCCGATTTCCCTGCCTATTCTGCTGACTTTTCAACACACGGCTCCACGGATTTCGACTACCGCGTGCGGTTTCATATAATGCGAATCATTACGATTTGCATTGTTATAAACAGCAAGGAGCGCGAGCGCGTCATGAAGAGTCCCCAACACAAAACACAGGCAGGCGGCGTCCGCGCACGCGCAAGCCGTCGGACACGGCAGAACAATGCCCGCCTGAGCACACGCCTGAAGCTGGTCGCCTGCCTGACGGCCACGGCTTGCAGCGCCTGGGCCGATGAGGCGGCCGACCAGAACCCGGAGCACAAAGAGACCTCAACAGTCGCCCAGGCGCCGAGTGGCATGGCCACGGCCAGCGCCAACGAGCTGCCCACGGTCGTGGTCACCGGCTCGCGCAGCGAACGCACGCTGCGCGAGGTGCCGGTCAGCGCCCAGGTGATCGACGCCGGCACCATGGAAGCACGCCAGCTGGACGACATTCGCGAGCTGGCCGACACCGTGCCGAACGTCACGGTGGAGCGCCGCTCCAACCGCATGACCATCAACAGCGCCGATGGGCGTGGCGGCAACACCGGCTTCAACATCCGCGGCCTGGACGGCAACCGCGTGCTGATGCTGGTCGATGGCGTGCGCATGCCGCGCAGCTACGGCTTTGGCGCCTCCAGCCGCGACAACGTGGACTTCGGCCTGATTGAGCGCGTGGAGATCATCAAGGGTCCCTCCTCGGCGCTGTACGGCTCCGACGGCATCGGCGGCGTGGTGCAGTTTTTCACGCGCTCGCCGGCCTCCTACCTGCGCGACGGCCGCAGCTTCGGTGGCCAGGCCGGTATCGGCTGGGACGGCGACAACCGGAGCCTGCGCGCGGGCGCCACGCTGGCGGGCCAGGCCGGCCCGAGCCTGCAGTGGCTGCTGTCGGGCAGCGCCCTGAAGGGCCATGAACTCGACAACCGCGGCAGCCAGGGCGGCCTGGGCCCCAGCCGCACCCAGCCCAATCCCGAGGACGCGCGCGATACCGCCCTGCTCGGCAAGCTGGTCTGGCAGCCCAGCGCGGCGCAGACCCATACCTTCAGCCTCGAGCATGTGGACAAGCGCGACGACCTGAGGCTGCTGTCGCAGTACGGCGCGGTGTCGGCGCGCGTGACCCTGCTCGAAGCCGCCGGCCGCACCGACAACCAGCGCAACCGTTTCTCCTGGCAGGGGCACCACCAGCTCGACGCCCGCTGGGCCGACACGCTGCGCACCACCCTCGCCCACCAGCGCCTGCGCTCGCTGGAACACTACGAGAACACGCGCCAGGGAGCACCCGGCCAGGTGCGCGACGCGCTGGACCACGAGACGCTGTGGCAAGCCGGCGTACAGGCCGAGAAGCTGCTGCGCAGCGGCCCGCTGGCCCACAAGCTGGCCTACGGCATCGACTGGTCGCACACGGCGGCCGACAACCTGCAGACCGGCGTCACGCCACCGGCCGGCGAGCGCTTCCCGCTCAAGCGCTTTCCGGATACGCGCGAGACGGCGCTGGGTGTATTCGTGCAGAACGAGATCATCGGCGACGGCTGGAGCATCACCCCTGGCCTGCGCTGGGACCGCTACCGCATCGCCGCCGACGCTGCCGGCTTCTCCGGCACCGCCACCAGCAAGAGCGGCTCGGCCCTGTCGCCCCGGCTGGGGGCCACGCTCGACCTAGCGCGCGACTGGACGCTGTACGGCCAGTGGGCCACCGGCTTTCGAACGCCGGGCGCCGACCAGCTCAACCGCTTCTTCGAAAACCCGACCAGTTACTACATGACGGTGCCCAACCCCGACCTGAAGCCCGAAAAGGCGCAGCACTTGGAGTTCGGCATCAAGGGTGAAGGCGAGCACTGGCGCCTGGAAAGCGCCGTGTTCCATGGCCGCTACCGCGACTTCATCGTCGACAGCGAACACGTCGGCGGCACCGGACGGCCGGGCGATCCGCTGGTGTTCCAGTCGATCAACGTGGGGCGCGCCAGCATCTCGGGCTTCGAGATCGCCGGCGAATACCGCCTGCGCCACGTGGCCGGCGGCACACTGGCGTTTCCGGCCGCCTTCGGCATGGCGCGCGGGCGCGACCGCCAGACGCGGGCGCCCATCGACACCATCCAGCCGGCCCGCCTGAACCTGGGCGTGCGCTACGCCCGGGCCGACTGGATGCTGCGGCTGGACATGACGCACCGCTGGGCCAAGAAGGCCAGCGACGTGGCCGCGGCCAGCGACCCGCGCGCGTCCAGAACGCCGTTCCTGCCCGGTGCCTCCACCACCTTCGACCTGAGTGGGCAGTGGCGCCTGGCGCGCCATGCGCACGGCGAGATGCGCCTCAATGCGACCGTGCGCAACCTCACCAACCGCAAGTACTGGCGCTGGAGCGACGTGCAGGGCCTGGCGTCCGACCTCTCGACCATCGACGCCTGGAGCCAGCCCGGGCGCAGCTTCCACGCCTCGCTCGTGGCCACGTTCTGAAGCATCAGGAGACCTTCATGCGCAACCCTGTTTCACCCTCCTCCGGCGGCATGGCCGCGGCCACCCGCAAGCTGTTTGCGACAGAGCGCGCCAACGGCCGGCGCGCACGCGAGGCGGCGCACGCCATCGGCCTGTCGGAAGGCGCGGCCGTGGCCGCCCACCTGGGCGCGCCCGATGGCGGCCCGCAGGCACGTGCCCTGCGGCCGGACTGGATCAAGCTGCTGCGTGCGCTGCAACCCTGCGGCCCCTTGATGGCGCTGACGCGCAACGAGCACGTGGTGCACGAGAAAACCGGCGTCTACCAGAAGATCTCCGGCGGCGCCAGGATCGGGCTGGCGCTGGGCCCCGACATCGACCTGCGCTTTTTCTGGAACCGCTGGCATGCCGGCTTCGCTGTCACCGACCTGGCCGCCAGCCCCGGCAACCGTGCGCAGCCTAGCCTGCAGTTCTTCGACGCCGCGGGCACCGCCGTGCACAAGATCTTCGTGCGCGAGGGCACCGACCTGGCCGCCTGGCATGCCGTGATCGATGCCTTCGAGGACACGAGCAGCCCCGCGCCCACCTTCGGCCCGGCCGAACCCGCCGCTGCAGTGCGGCCCGACGAGGCCATCGACACCACCGCCCTGCTGGCCGACTGGGCCATGCTGGAAGACACGCACGACTTCTTCGGCCTGCTCAGGCTGCACGGCGTGGCGCGGGCGCAGGCGCTGCGCCTAGCCCAGGGCCGCTTCACGCAGCCTTTGTCCCGCCAGGCCGTGCGCGCGCTGCTGCTGGAAGCGGCCTTCGACGGCACGCCCATCATGTGCTTCGTCGGCAGCGGGGGGTGCACGCAAATCCACACCGGGCCGGTGCAGCGCATCGAGCCCATGGATATACGGGGCACCTCCTGGCTGAACGTGCTCGACCCCGGCTTCAACCTCCACCTGCGCGAAGACGCCATTGCCAGCACCTGGGTGGTGCAAAAGCCCACCACCGAGGGGGTGGTGACCTCGGTCGAAGTGTTCGATGAGGCGGGTGAAGTCATGGCCATGTTCTTCGGCGCGCGCCAGCCCGGCGTGCCGGAGCTGCCGGCCTGGCGCGCGCTGGTCGAGCGCCTGCCCGGGCTGGGCGAGGAGGTGCCGGCATGAGCCCGGTAGGCTGCCATCGCCGCGCCTGGCTGCGCGCCGGCGCTGCCCTGGCGCTGTCGGCCGCCGCGCCGGTTCGCGCACAGCCGGCGCCGCGCCTCATCACCCTGGGCGGCGCCGTCCCGGAGATCGCCTACCTGCTGGGCGTGCAGGACCTGCTGGTCGGCACCGACACCACCAGCCTGTATCCCGAGGCAGCGCAGAAGACACCCAAGGTCGGCTACTTCCGTCATTTGTCGGCCGAGGGGTTGCTGGCCCTTGCGCCGAGCGCCGTCGTCGCCACCAGCGAGGCCGGCCCCCCGCTGGTGCTGGAGCAGTTGCGTGGCGCCGGCGTGCGCGTGGACATCGTGCCTGCCAGCCACGACTGGGCCGAAGTCCGCGCCAAGGTGCAGGCCGTAGGGGCTGCCAGCGGCCGCACGCACGCCGCGCGCGAGCTGCTGGCGCAGCTGGACGCCGAGTGGCAGATCGCTCAGGACGAAGTGGCCACCTGGCGCGGACGGCGGCCCCGCGCCCTGTTCATCCTGGCCCATGGCCACACGCCCAGCGTGGCTGGCGAAGGCACGGGCGCCGATGCGCTGATCCGCTACATCGGTTGCGACAACGCCATGCAGGGCTACCGCGGCTACCGTGCCATGACGGCCGAGGGCATGGCCCAGGCTGCCCCCGACGTGTTGCTGGCCACCACGCAGGGCGTGGCCGCGCAGGGCGGCGTCGAGCGCTTCTGGCAACGCCCGGGCATGCGTCTGGTGCCGGCCCATGCACGCCGTACGCTGGTGGTGCGCGATGCGCTGGAAATCCTCGGCTTTGGACCGCGCTTGCCGGCCACCGTGCGCACGCTGCACCGCGAGGTGGTGCGCCAGCGGGTGCTGGCCTGATGCTGGCGCTGCCCCTGCGCGCCTGGCGCCGCCCTGCCCTTGCACCGGCCACGGCCCTGCCGTGGACGCGCCGGTCAGCCGCCGTGTGGCTGGCCGGCGGAGCACTGCTGCTGGCCGCGTGGCTGCTGGCGGCCAGCCACGGCGCCTACGCCATCGAGGCGGCCGCCTTGCCGGGCATCACCTGGCAGGCGTTACTGCGCGCATTCGGCCTGGGCGCCCCCGCGCAGGACACCGCGGCGCTGGTCTTCACCACCATCCGGCTGCCGCGCCTGCTGCTGGGCGTGGCCGCCGGCGCCGGGCTGGGGCTGGCCGGTGCGCTGATGCAGGGCCTGTTTCGCAACCCGCTGGCCGACCCCGGCCTGGTGGGTGTGAGTAGCGGCGCCGCGCTGGCGGCCGGCCTGACCATTGTTCTGGGCGCCGCGCTGATGCCCGAGCTGCCACGCCAGCTGGGCAGCTGGGCGCTGGTGCTGACCGCCTTTCTGGGCGGGCTGGGCGTGACGGCGCTGATCTACCTGCTGGCGCAGACCGCCACCGGCACCCACGTGGCGCTGATGCTGCTGGCCGGCATCGCCATCAACGCGCTGGCCGGCGCCGGCATGGGCTACCTGAGCACCATCGCCACCGACGAGCAGTTGCGCAGCGTGCAGTTCTGGATGCTGGGCAGCCTGGGCGGGGCACGCTGGAGCGCCATCGCGCTGGTGCTGGCGATCAGCGCCGGCGCGCTGCTGCTGGGCCTGAAGCTGGCGCAGCCGCTCAACGCCATCGCCCTGGGCGAGGCACAGGCCGCCGCCCTGGGCGTGCCGGTGGAGCGCGTCAAGCGCCAGGCCATCGTGGTCGCCGCGCTGGCGGTGGGCGCGGTGACGGCGACCACCGGCGTCATCGGCTTCGTCGGCCTGGTGGCGCCGCACATGGTGCGGCTGGTCTTCGGCCCCGACCACCGCCTGGTGCTGCCCGGCGCCGCGCTGCTGGGCGCCGCGCTGGTGCTGCTGGCCGACCTGCTGGCGCGCACCGTGTCGGCGCCGGCCGAGTTGCCGCTGGGCGTGCTCACCGCCACGCTGGGCGCGCCCTTCTTTCTGATGCTGCTGCGCGGACAGCGCCGCAAGATGGTGACCTGGTAATGCATGCGCCGAACACCCCCGGCGCCCTGCGCGCGCACGCGCTGGGCTACCGCATTGGCGCGGCCGAGTTGCTGCGCGACGTCAACTGCACGCTGGCACCGGGGCGCGTGACCGCCCTGCTGGGCCCCAACGGGGCCGGCAAGTCCACCCTGCTTGGCCTGCTGGCCGGGCAGCGCAAGCCCAGCAGCGGCCAGGTCTGGCTGGCCGGCCAAAGCCTGGGCAGCTGGCGCGGCGACGCCCTGGCGCGCGTGCGCGCGGTGATGCCGCAGCACAGCCCGGTGGCCTTCGACTTCCGCGCCGGCGAGATCGTGGCGCTGGGCCGCTATCCGCACCGGCTGAACCCCTCGCGGCACGAATCGGCCATCGTCCCGGCCGCGCTGGCGCTGGCCGACGTGGCCGCGCTGGCCGACCGGCACTACGCCAGCCTGTCGGGTGGCGAGCAGGCGCGCACGCAGCTGGCACGCGTGCTGGCGCAGCTGTGGGAGCCGAGCGGCACCGATGCGCCGCGCTGGCTGCTGCTGGACGAACCCACCGCCGCGCTCGACTGGGCGCACCAGATGCAGCTGATGGAAACCGTGCGCCGCTGGGCCCATGCGGAAGGCGTAGGCGTGGTGGCCGCCGTGCACGACCTGAACCTGGCGCTGCGCTACGCCGACGACGCCGTGGTGCTGTCGCGCGGACGCGTGGCCGCCCTGGGGCCTTGCGCCGAGGTGCTCACACCCGAACTGGTGCGGCAGGTGTGGCAGGTCAGTTGCCAGCGACTGGAGTTGGGCGACAGCGTGGCGCGTCTGGTGGCCTGAGCGAGAGCAGCCGCAAGCGCGCTCCGAGTGTGTCCTGCGCTGTGCTGGCTCAAGCGCAGGCCGCTGCCGCCCTGGCAGCATCCTGCTGTCGGGCCCTGTCCGCCGCCGGCGGCAGCTGCAGCCAGCACACGCCCGGAAAGAACCGGCGGATGTCCGGAAACTTCTCCAGCCAGGGCAGCAGCCATTTCCTGACGCCGCGTGGAAACCTGAAGCTGACGTGGTGCACCTGCACCGGCTGGCCCAGCCACGCCGAGAACGTGGGCACCAGGCCATCGCGGTCGATGCCCCAGGGCATGGGCGGGGTGCGGTAGTGCGGGGTCTTCATCCAGCCGGCGGGGCTCAGGCTGCGGCGCGACAGCATGCGGTTCAGGTAGTCGAACATCAGGATGGCGCCGGGAAAGCGCGCCGCCAGTCGCTTCACCAGCCCGGCCACGTCGTGTCCCTGAAAATACATGAACAGGCCCTGCGCCGCGATGAACACCTCGCGCCCCGGCGGCACGGCGTCGAACCAGGCGCTGTCCAGTGCGCTGCAGGCCAGGTGCAGGCGCCGCGCATCGGGCGCGATGAAGCGCTCGCGCAGCGCCATCGCCTCGGGCAGGTCCACGCTGATCCACAGGGCGCGGCCGTTGTCGATGCGAAAACACTGGGTTTCCAGCCCGTCACCCAGGTTGACGACCACGCCGTCGGGGTGCTCGGCCAGGAAGGCGCGCACGTGCTCGTCAAACAGCTGCGAGCGCACGCCGTGCGAACCGTCCGCGACGCCAAAGTGGCGCACATAGTCGTAGTCCAGCGCGCGGTAGATCTGCAGGCACTTGGGGTCGCAGAGGCAGCCATCGGGCCGGGCCGCTTCCGAGGCGCGGTTGTGCAGCGTCCACAACATGGTTTCTGGCACCGGGCTCAGGGCTGGGGTCATGGGCGTTCCCCTACTCTTCAAAAAAACACGCCGGACAGCCATGTCGCCATGACCGCCCGGCGCCGAACGATGAAGCGCCGGAGGTGGTGGTCACCGAGCCTGCTTCACTTGGAGAAGAGAAGATTGTAAATGAGAATTGTTAACAATCATTGATTTGGCTCGGATGCCGATGCCGGCGCGGTCGCCGGCGCTTCCATCACCCCGGCGCAGCCGCTGGCGCCGTCGGCCCGCGGGCGCATGAACACCGGCAGCAGGTGCCAGCCGAGCAGCCCGAAGGCGCCGCACCACAGCAGCGCCGCCAGGCCCATGGCCAGCGCGGGGGCGGTGGCGTAGGCCAGTGCCCGCAGCAGCGCGCTGGCCGCCAGCAGGCCGGCGCCCAGCGGTATCCAGGGGCGGCCGTCCTTGTCCAGGCCGCTGTGGGTGTGGCCCGCGATGCAGACGACGACGTAGATGGCCCCGCCCAGCGCCCCGGTGGTCAGCAGGTGCAGGCCGGCGTGGGGGCTGAAGTTCGCGCCCAGCAGCGCCAGTCCCATCAGCGCGTAGCCGGCGGCCATGAAGGCATAGACAGCGTACAGCATCAGCGGCCAGCGCCGCAGCAGCGCCCGCCCGACGTGCCAGTCGCCCATCAGGTTGAGCATGGCGGCGGCGGCGGCCAGCGCCAGCCAGCCCGTGACCGAAGCCGGCGCGCCCAGCACCGCCGCGGCGGTGTGCAGCGCCAGGCACAGCAGCGCCAGATTGCGGCGCGGCGGGCGCGCGAGATAAAGCCTGGGCTGACCGTCCTCGTCCAGGGCACCCATGGCCTGCAGGGCATCGTTGACGATGCGCATGGAAATGCGGCTCATGGCCACCACCATCAGCACCATCAAGGCGCCCAGCAGGCCGTGCAGCCAGGGCATGGCGTGTGCGCCGCGCCAGGCCTGCACGTAAAACCCCAGCACCCCCGCCAGCAAGCCCAGCAGCGCCCAGGCGAAAGACAGGTGGCGACGCTCGGCATCGCCCCACAGGCGCGGCCACAGCAGCGCCAGCAGGCCCAGCAGCAGGGCGGCATGGGCCAGCCCGGCCAGCAGCAGCGGCGGCGCCCACCAGCCGCTGCCCCAAAAGGCCAGCCGCGCCAGCAGCCACGCCGCCACCAGGCGGCGCACCGCGCGGGCGTCGAACGCGGGCGTGTCGGTGAACTCGGGCACCGCCGTCAGCGCGAAGCCGGCCACCGCGGCCAGGGCCAGGCCCAGCAGCAGCTCGTGCGCATGCCACACGAACGGGCCGCCCGGTACGGCCGGTAAGGGCCAGCCCAGGTTCAGAAACAGGGTCCAGGCCAGCATCAGGCCCAGCCCGCTCAGCGCGGTGAGTGCAAAGAACGGCCGGAACGCGCACAGCCACAACGGGTGATCGAGCCGCCACCAGGGCCGGCGTGGCGCGCGGCCGTGGGGATGCAATGGTTGCGGGACGCTGGGCGGCATGGGCGATCCGTGCGGGCCGGCGATCAGGCAGCGGCCCAGGGCTCGACCTGCACCAGCTGCGGATCGTCCGCGTGGTCGATCAGCATCTGCCGCACGCGCTCCTGCCACAGGTAGGCAAAGCGCTGCAGCTCGGCGGGCGTCGCCTGCTGGCCGATGGCCTTGGGCATCAGCGCCTTCATCTCCTCGGTCCAGGGCACGAGATCGTGGTTGATGCGGGCCTGCACCGCCTGGCCCGTGTCGCGGCGGCGCAAGGCCAGCACGCCGCTCATGCCGACCTGATAGCGCAGCAGCTGCTTGCGCGAGAAGCGGCGCGCCGCGCCCATGCCGGGAAAGCCGCCCACGGAGGCGGCGCCGGTCAGCAAGGTGGCCATGGCCGCGACCACGCCGGTGACGCCGTCTTCGCGGCCGTCGCGCATCGACACCTCGACGCCGCCGCGCTCCGGCAGCTCGGCGCCGTACAGCGCGCGCAGGCCCTGGAGCACCATCAGGTAGGCGCCGGCCACCGTGGGGCAGGAATGCCCGGCCAGGCGCACGGCGTCCACGTAGCGGTATGTCATGAGGCCACCCTCGGCCGCACCGAGGAACTCGGCCAGCGGGTCGCGCATGCGCAGCACCGGCGCCTGCTCGAAGAAGGCGGGGAATCCGGTCTGCTCCGAGAACACCGGCCCGGCGTGGGCCTCCGACCCACCGCAGGCCTGCAACAGGCCCAGCGCCGCGGCGGTCGACAGGCCGGCGCCCGAGGCCAGCGTCGATTGCAGCCAATGCCGCCGGCTGGACGGCGGTACTGGCAAGAAAGATGACAGTGAAGGGTTCATGCTTGGGCTCCTTGGGTGCCAGGGTTGAGATTCGGGTGTCGCAGCCGTCAGCACTGCGGGGTCTGCGGCCTGGTTTCATCGCGGCACACGGGCGTGCCCGGGACGTGGCCGGCGGCGGCATCGTCGCCACGTGGCCGTGGCGCGGGCGCGGCGGCCGGCAGATCGAAGGCCCGCCGCACCACCGGCTGGGCCAGCAGGGCGGCGGTCTGGCCATGCACCCAGGCGTCGTCGCGCCGCGCCGGTGGGCGCTCGATGTCGAGCCGCCAGACCACCCGGCCGGGCTGCGCCGCCATCACCAGCACGGTGTCGGCCAGGGTCACGGCCTCCATCAGGTCGTGGGTGATCATCAGCACCGCCAGCTCGCGCCGCTGGCGCTGGCCTTGCAGCAGGCGGTGCATCTGCGCCTTCAGGCCGATGTCGAGCGCGGCAAAGGGCTCGTCGAGCAGCAGCAGCTCGGGCGCCAGCACCAGCGCGCGCGCCAGCGCGGCCCGGCTTTGCATGCCGCCCGAAAGCTGGTGCGGAAACTGCCGCAGCGCCAGCGCGTCCAGCCCCAGCGCGGTGGCCATGGCCTGCGCGCGCTGGTGGCGCTCGGCGCGCGGCAGCCGCTGCGCCTTCAGGCCCAGCGCGATGTTGTCCAGCGTGCTCAGCCAGGGCAGCAGCAGCGCCTGCTGGAACACCACCGCGCTGCGCGCGAAGCCGTTGTGCAACCGCCCCGTTTGCGGCTCTATGAGGCCCGCGCACAGGTGCAGCAAGGTGGTCTTGCCGCAGCCCGAGGGGCCAACCAGGGCCACGCATTGGCCCGGCGCCACGCTCAGGTCGATGTCGGCGAGCACCTCGCGCGGGCCGAAGGCGTGATCGAGTGCGTTGACTTGCAGCATGGCCGCCCTACTCTCGCCGATCGCTGGCGCGCCAGCGCTCGAACTCGCGCTTGATGGGCTCCAGCACCCCGTATTCCAGCACCAGCAGCAGGCCCACCACCAGCCCGATCCAGGCCAGCGACAGTGGCATGTCGAGCTGCGCGCGGCTGCTGGCCAGCGCCGCGCCGACGCCGTCGCTGCTGGCCAGCAGCTCGGCCATCACCACCACC
>JAEXBL010000239.1 GCA_023394015.1 Pseudomonadota bacterium
GCCATGGGCGCCTGCACCACCGGCGCTGGCGGTGTCGGCGGCGTGACCTGGGCCGGCGTCACCGTGACCGGCGGCGGCGCGGCGCGGCCGGGCGGGTCGACCAGCATGGTGTAGTCGCGCAGGACGCTGCCGTTGGCCCAGTTGGCGTCGATCACGATGCCCAGAAAGGGCTCGTTCACGGGGCGCTCGCCGGCCACGCGCAGGTAGGCCTGGCCGTTCGGGCGGCGGTGCAGGGTGACGCGGGCACCGGCCAGCGCGGGGGAGTAGTCGACGCCGGCGGTGCGGAAGGCCTGCGGAGACGCGACCGTGGCCTGGAAGGTGGCCGCTTCTTCGGAGGAGATCTGCGGCACCTCGATCTCGGCGCGCAGCGGCTCGCCCAGCGACGAACGCACGGTGATCGCGCCCAGCGCCAGGGCCTGCGCATCCAGGCTGAGGCCGAGCATCGTCAACGCCACGGCGGACGCCAGTACCCCTTTCTTCCATGGCTGCGGGGCCATGCCCGTATCGATCGATCCCTGCGGGATCTGCGCGGTTTTATTCTGCATGTCTGGTGTGGGGCAGGCCAAGCCTCGCCGGAACGAATATGAAAATCGACATTAACATCAACATATTAGGCTGACAAGCTGAGACACTGCTTAACCATCGTCACAAGTTGGCACAGGCTTCAATCTCCGCCCGCGATGTTGTCTGCGGACAACGCGCGGCGCCACGGGGGCGCCGCGCGCTATGGTTTTGAAAGAGCCGCCTCAGGCGTCGAGCAGGATGCGCAGCATGCGCCGCAGCGGCTCGGCCGCACCCCACAGCAGCTGGTCGCCGATGGTAAACGCACCGACGTACTCCGGGCCCATGGCCATCTTGCGGATGCGGCCCACCGGGATGCTCATGGTGCCGGTGACGGCCACCGGGGTCAGCTCGCGCAGGGTGTCTTCGCGGTTGTTGGGCACCACCTTCACCCAGTCGTTGTCGGCGGCGAGCATGGCCTCGATGTCGGCTACCGGCACGTCCTTCTTCAGCTTGAAGGTCAGCGCCTGGCTGTGGCAGCGCATGGCGCCCACGCGCACGCAGTAGCCGTCCACCGGCACGGCCGCGGTGCCGAAGCCCTCGCCCTGGCCGAGGATCTTGTTGGTTTCGGCCATGCCTTTCCATTCCTCGCGCGACACGCCGTTGCCCAGGTCCTTGTCGATCCAGGGGATGAGCGAGCCGCCCAGGGGCACGCCGAAGTTGGCGATCTCGTCGCCCGACAGGGCGCGCTGCTTGGCGATGATCTGGCGGTCGATTTCCAGGATGGCGCTTTTCGGATCCTGCAGCAGCGCCTTCACCTCGGCGTTCAGGGTGCCGTACTGCGTCAGCAGCTCGCGCATGTGCTGGGCGCCGCCGCCGCTGGCGGCCTGGTAGGTCTGGGTGCTCATCCACTCCACCAGGCCGGCCTTGAACAGCGCACCCACGCCCATCAGCATGCAACTGACGGTGCAGTTGCCGCCGACCCAGTTGTTGCCGCCCTTGGCCAGCGCGTTCTGGATCACCGGCAGGTTGACCGGGTCGAGCACGATCACCGCATCGTCGTTCATGCGCAGCGCGCTGGCGGCGTCGATCCAGTGGCCCTTCCAGCCGGCGGCGCGCAGCTTGGGGAACACGGCGTTGGTGTAGTCGCCGCCCTGACAGGTCAGGATGACGTTGCACTTTTTCAGCGCGTCGATGTCGTGCGCATCTTTCAGCGTCTTCTCATTCTTGGCCATGGCCGGGGCCGCGCCGCCGGCGTTGCTGGTGGAGAAGAAGATGGGCTCGATCAGGTCGAAGTCGCCCTCGGCCTGCATGCGGTCCATCAGGACCGAGCCGACCATGCCGCGCCAGCCGACGAGGCCTACAACGTTGCCGATCTTGTTCATGGAGATTCGCGCCTTTCAAACAATGTGAAAACTGTCTGACCTGCCGGGCTCGTCTGGCTCCGGAAGGCGGCGCGCACGACGAACCCGGACTGGTCAGCCCTTTTTGGTGGTCGTGGTAATGGTGAACACACAAAACGCCAGTGCCCCGGCCGCAGCGGGCAGGGCGGTGAGATCGAGGCGATCGGCGGCGTTCATGGTGGGGTGATTGTAATGGAGGCTCGCGGCCGCGGGGTGCGGGGCGGGCAGTGGGCGCGTGCGTGCTGTGGGGTGAGGGCCACGCCAGGCTCGTCAACGCGGGGCGCTGCGTGCCGTCGGTGGGTATCTGGGGGCGGTTTGGGTCAGCCGCAGCCCGCCGGAGCCCCATCGGGCTCCAGCTGCGCCGCCAGATCCAGCAGATCCCGCGCGTGGAGGGTGTTGTCGGCCACCGGCGACACGTCCTTGGGTTGCGCGGCGCCAAACTCAAGCGGCCGCTCGATGTAGGCCGTCTGCAGCCCGCAGGCGCGCGCGGCGGCCAGGTCGTCCTGGTGCGCGGCCACCATCAGCACCTCGCAGGGGGCCACGTCGAACACCTCGGCCACGCCCAGGTACACGCGCGGGTCGGGCTTGTAGGCGCGGAACACCTCGGCCGACAGCACGCAGTCCCAGGGCAGGCCGGCGTGCCGGGCCATGGCGGTCAGCAGGCCGATGTTGCCGTTCGACAGCGAGCAGAGGGTGTGCCGGTGCTTCAGCCGCTGCAGGCCCTCCACCGCGTCGGGCCAGGCGTTCAGGCGGTGCCACACCCGGTTCAGGTGGCGGCGCTCGTTCTCGGGCAGCTCGCCCAGGCCGAAGCCGGGCAGGATGTCGTCCAGGATCAGCCGGTGCAACGCGTCCAGGCGGGTCCAGCCCAGCTCGCCCGACATCACCCGCGCCATCGCCGGCTGGTAGCCGGCGCGCCAGGCCCGGGCAAAGGCGTCGCCATCGACCTGCGGGTACAGCCGTGCCATCTCGGCCACGATGGAGCCGTGCCAGTCGACCACCGTGCCGAACACGTCGAAGGCCAGGATGCGCGGCGGAACGAGGGCGTTGTTCATGGCCCGCATTGTGGTGGCTGCCGGGCGGCGCCTCAAGCGTGGTTCACCCGATGGTGCGGGTTCAGGGCGGCGGAACGGAGCGTGCCGATGTGCCCCTCGGCCGGATGAAAGTGTATCCAAACACCTCATATCGTGTTACATTTGTATTCATGTCGTCGCGTGCCCGGCCCCGTCTTGTGCCCACCGGGCTCACCGCCCGCAGTGCACTGGTGTCGCTGACCGTGGCCTTGCTGGTGGTGGGCGCGATGGGCTTGACGCTGTGGGGCCTGACGCGCCAGAGCGAGGCGCTGGATCGGCTCAGCCAGGGCGAGGTCGAGCACCTGATGGCCTCCACCCGCCTGCTGCAACAGGCCGACCTGCTGGACAACGAAGCCGCCACCCTGGCTGCGGCCCGCAGCCATGCCCAGCGCCGGGCCGCCTGGGTGGCCCTGACCGACCGCCTGACCTGGGTCGAGAAGCTGGTGGTCGACCTGCAGCTGCCGCCCGAGGACGCGGCGCTGGCGGGCGAGCTGGCGCACCGCATCACCCAGATCGAGGAGAACGGCCGCGCGCTGAATGCCGTGGTGCGCGCCCACATCGATGACCCGGCCAGTGAAGCCGGCGCCGAGGCGGTGACCCGGCTGCAGCAGGCCAACGAGGCCATGGCCGCCGAGCTGAGCATGCAGCTCGGGCTGGTGGCCGCCAACAGCCGCCGCCTGCTGGCCGATCAGGCCCGGCAGCTGGCGCAGGACGTGGAGGCGCACCGCCGCACCACCATCGGGCTGGGCCTGGGCTTGCTGCTGGCGGTGGTCATTGCCGCCCTGTGGTTCGAGGTGAACGTGGTGCGCCGCGTGCGCCTGCTCAAGCACATGGTGGATGCGGGCGAGGCCACGCCGCCGGCCCGGTCCCTGGCGGCGCCGGACGAGATCAGCGGTCTGGCGCAAACCATGGGCAGCTACGTCAGCCGCATCCGCGCGCACGAGCAGGAGATGCAGCGCGTGAACCAGGAGCTGGCCTTCCTGGCCGACCACGACACGCTGACGCAATTGCCCAACCGCCGCTTCTTCGAGGCGCGCGCCATGCGGCGGGCGGCGCAGCCGGGCGAACCGTTGTGGGTGCTGATCGGCGACATCGACCGCTTCAAGAGTATCAACGACCAGCACGGCCACGCCACCGGCGACGCGGCCCTGGTGCACGTGGCCGGCCTGCTGCGCACCAACCTGCGCGAGGGCGAGGCGCTGGCGCGCTTTGGCGGTGAGGAATTCGTGGCCGTGATCCCCGCGCCCACCGCCGATGCGGTGTTCGGCATCGTCGAGCGGGTGCGCGCCGCCGTGGCGGCCACGCCGCTGCCGCTGCCCGGCGGCGAGAGCCTGCCGGTGAGCATCAGCTTCGGGCTGGCGCCTATTGCACCGCCTGCGGCAGGGGCGGCCGACGATGCCGGTGCTGCGCGCCGTGCCCTCGACGCCGCACTGCGCGCGGCCGACGACGCCCTCTACGTGGCCAAGCGCTGTGGCCGCAACCGGGTGCAACTGGCGCCGCAGCCGGCGCCGGCCACGCCCGCTCAAACTGTGCGAGGAGACACCATTGAAGCCTGAAGTATGGTCCCACACATGGCGCGCCCTGGCCGTGCTGCTGTGCGCGCTGGCGCTCAGCCTGCCGGCGCTGGCCGCGCGCGACACCATCCGCCTGGGCGTGCAGCTGGAGCCGCCGATGCTCGACCCCACGGCCACCGCCGCCGCCACGGCGGGCGAGATCACCTACGCCAACGTGCTGGAGGGCCTGACGGTGATCGACGCCAAGGGCCGGGTGGCGCCGCGCCTGGCCACCGGATGGGAGCGCGCGCCCGACGGCCTGAGCTACACCTTCACGCTGCGCCGCGGCGTGCGCTTTCACGACGGCAAGGCCTTCGACGCCAGCGTGGCGGTGGCCAGCCTGCGGCGCATCGTGGCGGCCGATTCGCGCAATCCGCAAAAGAAGTGGTTCGAGAAGATCGCCGGCGTGCAGGCGGTGGGCAGCCACCAGCTCGTCATTGGCCTGCACCAGCCCGATGCGCTGCTGCCCTTCGCCCTGGCGCTGCCGGCGGCGGTGATGGTGCACCCCGACACGGCCGCCGGCAACGCCACCCGGCCCATCGGCACCGGGCCGTTCCAGTTCGGGCAGTGGCAACGCGGGCATTCGGTGCAGATCGAGCGGCACGCCGGCTACTGGGGCAAGAAGCCGGCGCTGCGCAGCGCCACCTTCGTGTTTCACAACAGCAGCGCCGAGACCGAGAACATGCTGGCCGAAGGCCGGCTGGACTGGCTGGGCTCGGTGACCAAGATGAGCGACCCCTTCATGGCCCGGCCCGATTACCGCATGGGCTCGCGCAAGCTCGAAAGCAAGATGATCCTGGCCATCAACAACGCGCGGCCGCCGTTCAACGACGTGCGCGTGCGCCGCGCGCTGGCGCACGCCATCGATCGGTTCGACCTGAGCACCATCTACGGCACGCAGTTCAAGCCGCAGCTCATCGGCAGCCACTTCGCGCCCTGGCACCCGGCCTATGTCGACCTGGCGCAGCGCTACCCGTTCGACCCAGCGCGCGCCCGCGCACTGCTGGCCGAAGCCGGCGTGGAGCCCGGAACCCGGGTGGCGCTGACGGTGCCGCCGACCGACTACGGCCGCTTCGGGGGCCTGAAGATCGCCGACAAGCTGGAAGAGGTGGGCTTTCGCGTGGACCTGGTGCAGGTGGACTGGAAGCGCTGGATGAGCGAGGTGTTCGAGAAGAAGGACTACGAGCTGACGCTGATCCTGCACGTGGAGCCGCTGGACCTGAACATCTACGCGCGCCCCGGCTACTACTTCAACTACGACAGCAGCGCCTTCCGCGCGCTGTGGGAGCGTGTGCTGTCGGCGTCCACCGAGGCCGAGCTGAACGCGCGCCTGGGCGATGCCCAGCGCCAGATCAGCGAAGACGCGGTCAACGTGTTCCTGTTCATGCGGCCCGAGCGCAACTTCATGCACAAGGACCTGATGGGCGTGTGGGAGGAAAGCCCCATCCCGTCCTTCGTGCTGGAGGACGTTGACTGGCGCCGCTGAGGCGCCAAGCTGGGAGCGCCCGGCGCGCGGGTGCTGCGCTCAGCCCAGCGCCTTCACCACCGCATCGCCCATCTCGCGCGTGCCGACCCTGGTCGTGCCGGCGCTGTGGATGTCGGGCGTGCGCAGGCCTTGGGCCAGCACCTTCTTCACCGCCGCCTCGATGCGGTCGGCGGCCTCGGGCTGGTTCAGGGAAAAGCGCAGCATCATGGCGGCACTGAGGATGGTGGCCAGCGGGTTGGCCAGGCCCTGGCCGGCGATGTCGGGCGCGCTGCCGTGGCTGGGCTCGTACAGGCCCTGTTTCTGGTCGTTCAGGCTGGCCGAGGGCAGCATGCCGATGGAGCCGGTGAGCATGGAGGCCTCGTCGCTCAGGATGTCGCCGAACATGTTGCCGGTGACGATGACGTCGAACTTCTTCGGCTCCTTCACCAGTTGCATGGCGGCGTTGTCGACGTACATGTGGTCGAGCGCCACGTCGGGGTAGTCCTGGTGCACCTCGGTCACCACGTCCTTCCAGAGCTGGAAGGTTTCCAGCACGTTGGCCTTGTCGACGCTGGTGACGCGCTTGCCGCGCTTTTGAGCCGCCTCGAAGGCGACGCGGGCGATGCGCTCGATCTCGGGGCGCGTGTAGCGCATGGTGTCGAAGGCTTCCTCGGCGCCGGGAAAGTGCCCGTCCGGCGCTAGGCGGCGACCGCGCGGCTGGCCGAAGTAGATGTCGCCCGTCAGCTCGCGGATGATGAGGATGTCCAGGCCCGCCACCAGTTCGGGCTTCAGGCTGGAGGCGTGCGTGAGCTGCTCGTAGCAGATGGCCGGGCGGAAGTTGGCGAACAGGCCGAGTGCCTTGCGCAGGCCCAGAATGGCCTGCTCGGGGCGCAGGGCGCGCTCCAGCGTGTCGTACTTCCAGTCGCCCACGGCGCCGAACAGGATGGCGTCGGCCGCTTTCGCCAGCTTCAGCGTGGCCTCGGGCAGCGGGTGGCCGTGCGCGTCGTAGGCGGCGCCGCCCACGGCGGCTTCTTCCAGCTCGAACTTCAGGTCGAGCTGCTTGAGGACCTTGACGGCTTCGGCGACGATTTCGGTGCCGATGCCGTCACCGGGGAGAACTGCGATTTTCATGAGGACTTCTTTTGTAGTGATTGGATAGTGATGGCCGACACCGGTGCGGCTGTGAATGCCTGCTGGCGCTCTTCTGATACAGCGAAAACCAAGGACGCCGCGGAGCGGGCTTGGCCCGGCCGCTGGCGTCGTCCCCCTTCCCGCAGAGAGAAGGGGGAAGCGGCGTCAGCCGCTCAGGGGGTTGTCATCGTTTTTTCCAGCCACGGCTTCGTCGCCAAGCGCTGGGCCTCGAAGGCCTTGATCTTGTCCTGCTGGCGCAGGGTCAGGCCGATGTCGTCCCAGCCATTGAGCAGGCATTCCTTGCGGAAGGGCTGCACGTCGAAGGGCAGTTCGCTGCCGTCGGGCTTGACGATCACCTGGCGCGGCAGGTCGACGGTGAGCTGGTAGCCGGGGAAGGCGGCCACTTCGTCGAACAGCTTGCTCACGGCGCTTTCCGGCAGCACGATGGGCAGCAGGCCGTTTTTGAAGCAGTTGTTGAAGAAGATGTCGGCGAAGCTGGGGGCGATCAGGGCGCGGATGCCGTACTGCTGCAGTGCCCAGGGCGCGTGCTCGCGGCTGGAGCCGCAGCCGAAGTTCTTGCGCGCGAGCAGGATGCTGGCGCCCTGGTAGCGCGGCTGGTTGAGCACGAAGTCGGGGTTGGGCTTGCGCGTGGCCGGGTCCATGCCGGGCTCGCCCTTGTCCAGATAGCGCCACTCGTCGAACAGGTTGGGGCCGAAGCCGGTCTTCTTGATCGACTTGAGAAATTGCTTGGGGATGATGGCGTCGGTGTCGACGTTTTCGCGGTCGAGGGGAACGACCAGGCCCTGGTGGATGGTGAACTTGTCCATGCGCGGTGGTGCTGCGTGCTCAATAAAGCTGAAGCCCGGCATGATGTGCCGGGGCCAAGCGCTGCCAAAAGCGGCTGCGCGGTGATGAAAACAATGGGATACGGCGCCCCGTGAAGGCGCCAGCGATTCAGTTTGGTGGGCGCCCCTGCGCAACAGGCGCGGCGGATGGCGCAGACGCAAGTCGAATGCGCCTGCGGCCATCAGCGCGGCTTACTTCTGTGCTTTGTCGGCGGCCTTCTGCACGCCTTCACCGGCCTTTTCCACGTCCTTGCCGACGCCCTTGACGGTGTTGCAGGCGGCCAGGCCCATCACCATGGCGACAGCGGCCATCATCGCGGCGATTTTCTTGAACATCTTCATCTCCTTGGTTAGCAAAAAAGACCCCGTCGCCGGGCGTCACGAAAACGCACGGACATCGACAAAATGCCCGTGCACGGCGGCCGCCGCGGCCATGGCCGGGCTGACCAGATGGGTGCGACCGCCGTTGCCCTGGCGACCTTCGAAGTTGCGGTTGCTGGTGGAGGCGCAGCGCTCGCCGGGCTCCAACCGGTCAGCGTTCATGGCCAGGCACATGCTGCAACCGGGCTCGCGCCACTCGAAGCCGGCGGCGGTGAACACCTGGTCCAGCCCCTCGGCCTCGGCCTGGCGCTTGACCAGGCCGGAGCCGGGCACCACCATCGCCAGCTTGACGTTGCCGGCCACCTTGCGGCCCAGCTTCTTGACCATCGCGGCGGCCTCGCGCATGTCCTCGATGCGGCTGTTGGTGCAGCTGCCGATGAAGACCTTGTCGACGTGGATGTCGGCCAGCGCCTTGTTCGGCTCCAGCCCCATGTAGGTGAGGGCGCGCTCGATGGCGCCGCGCTTGCTGGCGTCCTTCTCCTTGTCGGGATCGGGCACGCGGCCGTCGATGCCCAGCACCATCTCGGGGCTGGTGCCCCAGGTGACCTGCGGCACGATTTGGGATGCATCGAGTTCCACCACGGCGTCGAACTGCGCGCCGGGGTCGGAGTGCAGGGTGCGCCAGTAGGCCACGGCTTGGTCCCATTCGGGGCCGCCGACGAACCGGCCGGTGGCCGCGTCGGTGCCGGGCGCCAGCAGGCGGCCCTTGACGTAGTCGATGGTCTTGTCGTCCACCGCCACCAGGCCGGCGCGGGCACCGGCCTCGATGGCCATGTTGCACACCGTCATGCGGCCTTCCATGGAGAGGGCGCGGATGGCGTCGCCGGCGAATTCGATGGTGTAGCCGGTGCCGCCGGCGGTGCCGATCTGGCCGATGATGGCCAGCACGATGTCCTTGGCGGTAACGCCCGGGGCGGCCCGCCCGTTCACCTTGATCAGCATGTTCCTGGCCTTCTTGGCCAGCAGCGTCTGCGTGGCCAGCACGTGCTCGACCTCGCTGGTGCCGATGCCGTGCGCCAGCGCGCCGAAGGCGCCGTGGGTGCTGGTGTGGCTGTCGCCGCAGACCACCGTCATGCCGGGCAGGGTGGCGCCGTTCTCGGGGCCGATCACGTGCACGATGCCCTGGCGTTCGTGCAGGAAGGGGAAGAAGGCCGCGGCGCCGTGCTCGCGGATGTTGGCGTCGAGCGTGGTGACCTGCTCCTTGCTGATCGGGTCCTCGATGCCGTCGTAGCCGCGCTCCCAGCCGGTGGTGGGGGTGTTGTGGTCGGCGGTGGCGACCACGCTGCTGACGCGCCAGACCTTGCGGCCAGCCTGGCGCAGGCCCTCGTAGGCCTGCGGGCTGGTGACTTCGTGCACCAGGTGGCGGTCGATGTAGAGGATGGCGGTGCCGTCCTCCTCGGTGTGGACGACGTGCTCGTCCCAGATCTTGTCGTAAAGCGTCTTGGCGGTCATCGGGGGTTCTCTCGTTGGCTCAAATTCTAGGCGGTGGGGGCCTCGGCCGGCGTAGGCGCTTGCCGCAAGTGTTCGACCAGCGCCCGCGCGGTGACGGGCAGGGTGGCGAAGTCGCGCGCCACCAGGCCCAGCGTGCGCCGGGCCCAGGCGTCGGCCAGCGGCACGGCCACCAGGGCGCTGGCGCCGCGCATCAGCTCGAAGGCGCGGGCGGGCATCACGCCCACGCCCAGGCCGTTGTCGATCATGCGGCACATGGCGTCCAGCCCGCTGACGCGGATGCGCAGGCGGATCGGCCGCCCGGCCTGCGCCGCAGCCTGGTGCATGGCCAGCGCGATCGAGCTGTTGGCCTGCAGGCCGACGTGGTCGCAGTCCAGCGCTTCTGCAAAGCCGACCGTGGCCTGGGCAGCCAGGGCGTGCGCTGCGGGCACGATCAAGGCCAGCCTGTCCTGGCGGTAGGGTTGCATCTGCAGCGCCTCGGCACCGTGGCCGACGGCGCTGGCGTTGCAGATGCCGATGTCGGCCGCGCCCTCCTGCACGGCGCGCAGCACCTCGCCCGAAAGATGCTCGGCCAGGTCGATCTTGACCTCGGGGTGCTGGCGCGCGAAGCGGCCCAAGTCCTCGGGCAGGAACTGCACGATGGCCGAGATGCTGGCGTGCACGCGCACATGGCCGCGCACGCCGTCGGCGTATTCGCTCAGCTCGCCCTGCATCTTCTCCAGCCCGAACAGCACGTTGCGCGCGTGGTGCAGCAGCGCCTGGCCGGCGGGCGTCAGGTCCACGCCGCGCGCATGGCGGTAGAGCAGGGCGGTGCCGAGCGCGCTTTCCAGCTCGGCCAGCCGCTTGCTGACGGCCGAGGCGGCGATGAACTCGCGCTCGGCCGCGCGGCCGATGCTGCCCACCTCGCACACGGCCACGAACAGCTGCAGCGACGTGAGGTCGATGCGGCGCACGAAGCTGCGTTCGGTGGGTTTCATGGCGGGTTCGGACAGGCACCTTGATTGAAGAAGGTGCAGGTCAATTTTCCCAGCAAACAGGATGCGAGACATCGCGAAGCGCGATGGCTTGGGTGGTGGGTGGGCATGGCTGGTGTTCTTGGCTGCCAACGTTGCCGGGTAGCCCCAAGCTGGTGCGGCAGCGCAGGGCGCGGCGCCCGCCCGACTGGGGTATGGTGAGCCGGATTCAGGTTTTGCTTTTTCCCGCCACGCCCATGCAATCTGCCCCCGCGACCACGTTCGATGAAGCCTATTACCAGCGCTTTTACTTCGACAAGAAGACCAGCGTGGCCGATCCCGCGCATGTGGAGCGACTGAGCGCGTTCGTGGCCGCCTACCTGCAGTACCTGCGCGTGCCGGTGCGGCGGGTGCTGGACATGGGCTGCGGCATCGGGCTGTGGCAGGGCCTGATCGCGCGGCACTTTCCCGAGGCCAGCTACCACGGCGTGGAGATCAGCGACTATCTGTGCCAGCGCTACGGCTGGGAGCGCGGCTCGGTGGTGGACTACGCCGCCCCCGAGCCGTTCGACCTGGTGATTTGCCAGGGCGTGCTGCCCTACCTGAGCCCGCCGGATCTGCGGCGCGCGCTGGACAACCTGGGGCGCCTGTGCCGTGGCGCGCTCTATGTGGAGGCCGTCTCGCGCGAGGATTATGAGCGCGACATCATCGACGAGGAGCTGACCGACGGGCGCCAGTTTCGCCACCGTGCCGCGCTGTACCGCCGCGGCCTGCGCCAGCACCTGCTGGAGCTGGGCGGCGGCCTGTGGCTGAGCCGCCAGGCCAAGGTGCCGCTGTTCGCGCTGGAGTACATGGACGGGCGCTGAGCAGTGGGCGCGCAGGCATGAAAAAACCCGCCACGCGGGCGGGTTTTCTGCCGGGGCAGTGCGGGGCTGGCGCTCAGGGCACGTCGCGGCGCGGCGCGCCGGTGTAGAGCTGGCGCGGACGGCCGATCTTGTATTCGGGGTCGGCGATCATCTCGTTGAGCTGGGCGATCCAGCCCACGGTGCGGGCCAGGGCGAAGATGCCGGTGAACAGGTTCACCGGGATGCCGATGGCGCGCTGCACGATGCCGGAGTAGAAGTCCACGTTGGGATACAGCTTGCGCGAGACGAAGTAGTCGTCTTCCAGGGCGATCTGCTCGACCTTCTTGGCCAGGGCGAACAGCGGGTCGTTCTCCAGGCCCAGCTCGGCCAGCACCTCGTCGCAGGTTTCCTGCATCAGCTTGGCGCGCGGGTCGTAGTTCTTGTAGACGCGGTGGCCAAAGCCCATCAGGCGCACACCGGAGTCCTTGTCCTTCACCTTTTCCATGAACTCGCCGACCTTGGCCACGCCGCCCATCTTCTGGATGTCCTCGAGCATGTTCAGGCAGGCCTCGTTGGCGCCGCCGTGGGCCGGGCCCCACAGGCAGGCCACGCCGGCGGCAATGGCGGCGAAGGGGTTGGTGCCCGAGCTGCCGCACAGGCGCACGGTGGAGGTGGAGGCGTTCTGCTCGTGGTCGGCATGCAGGATGAAGATGCGGTCCAGCGCCTTTTCGAGCACCGGGTTGACCTTGTACTCCTCGCAGGGCGTGCCGAACATCATGCGCAGGAAGTTGCCGGCGTAGCTGAGGTGGTTCTGCGGGTACATGTACGGCTCGCCCTTGCCGTACTTGTAGGCCATGGCCACCAGGGTGGGCATCTTGGCGATCAGCTGGATGGCGGCGCGGGCGCGGTGCTCGGCATTGTGGATGTCGGTGTTCTCGTGATAGAAGGCCGACATGGCGCCCACCAGGCCCGTCAGCACCGCCATCGGGTGCGCGTCGCGACGGAAGCCACGCAGGAAGAATTGCATCTGCTCGTTGACCATGGTGTGCTGCAGCACCAGCTTGTGGAACTCGTCGCGCTCGGTCGGGTTGGGCAACTCGCCCTTGAGCAGCAGGTAGCAGGTGTCGAGGTAGTCGCACTTCTGGGCCAACTGCTCGATCGGGTAGCCGCGGTAGAGCAGCTCGCCCTTGTCGCCGTCGATGTAGGTGATGGCGGACTGGCACGAGGCGGTGGACATGAAGCCCGTGTCGTAGGTAAACATGCCGCTTTGCCCGTACAGCTTGCGGATGTCGATGACGTCCGGCCCGATCGAGCCCTGGTAGATGGGCAGGTCCACGTCAGGGCTGCCGTTGGAGAAAGACAGCTTGGCTTTGTTGTCGGAGAGTTTCATGTCCAGGGGTTCCTAGGGTTGGGCGGTTGGTCAGGCGGCGGGGGCGCCGGGCTGCGGCGGCGGCATGCGCAGCATCGCCAGCACTTCACGCACATCGGGTGAATCCAGGGGGTCTGCAGGCTCCTTGCGCCGCAGCAGCAGATCGAGCAAATCGTGGTCCGACAAGTCCATCAGGCGCGTCAGCGCATCGGCGTGGCGCAGGGTCAGGCTGCTTTGGTGGCGGTCGAAGAAGCGCTCGATGAACAAGTCGTTCTCCAGCAAGCCCCGGCGGCAACGCCACTTGAGCTTGGACAGCGCGCGTTCATCGATGAGCGTCGTCATTCGTCTGAAGCCAAGAGTCAAAAGGCCGCGGCGCAGGCCATGCCAGCGAACGCCGTGGCCGGGCTTGCACCGGCCACTGGCGTTGTCCCCCCTTGGGGGGAAGGCGCGCAGCGACTCAGGGGGGGCATGTTCAGACGGCGCGGCGAACCATCAGCTCCTTGATCTTGCCGATGGCCTTGGTGGGGTTGAGCCCCTTCGGGCACACGTCCACGCAGTTCATGATGCTGTGGCAGCGGAACAGGCGGTACGGGTCTTCCAGGTTGTCCAGCCGCTCGCTGGTGGCCTGATCTCGGCTGTCGGCGATGAAGCGGTAGGCCTGCAGCAGGCCGGCCGGGCCGACGAACTTGTCGGGGTTCCACCAGAAGCTGGGGCAGCTGGTGGAGCAGCTGGCGCACAGAATGCACTCGTACAGGCCGTTCAACTCCTCGCGCTCCTCGGGCGACTGCAGGCGCTCGGTCTCCGGCGGCGGGTCGTTGTTGATGATGTAGGGCGTGATCGAGTGGTACTGCTTGAAGAACTGCGTCATGTCCACGATCAGGTCGCGCACCACCGGCAGGCCGGGCAGGGGCTTGAGCACGATCGGGTCCTTCAGCGTGCGCAGGTTGGTCAGGCAGGCCAGGCCGTTCTTGCCGTTGATGTTCATGGCGTCGGAGCCGCACACGCCTTCACGGCAGGAGCGGCGGAACGACAGCGTCGGGTCCACGGCCTTGAGCTTCATCAGCGCGTCGAGCAGCATGCGCTCGTTGCCCTCGAGCTCGACCTCCACCGTCTGCATGTACGGCTTGGTGTCCTTGTCCGGGTCGTAGCGGTAGATCTTGAAGGTACGTTTTTGCATCTTGTCTTCCTTGGGCGCTCGCGCGGCGATCAGAACGTGCGCACCTGGGGCGGCACGCTCTCGACGGTGAGGGGCTGCATGCGCACCGGCTTGTAGCTGAGGCGGTTGCCCTCGCTGTGCCACAGCGTGTGCTTCAGCCAGTTGGCATCGTCGCGGCCCAGCGGGGCCGTGGGGTGGTCGGCCGGGTGCTCGTAGTCGCTCACGGTGGGGGCGCCGCGGCATTCCTTGCGGGCGGCGGCCGAGACCATGGTGGCCTGCGCCACCTCGATCAGGTTCTCGACTTCCAGCGCCTCCTGGCGCGCCATGTTGAACACCCGCGAGTGGTCCTTCAGGCCCAGGCCGCCCACGCGCTCGCGCAGGGCGGCGATCTTGGCCACGCCCTCGTCCATGCCGGCCTGGGTGCGGAACACGCCGGCGTGCTGCTGCATGGTGGCGCGGATGTCGTTGGCGATGTCCTGCGCGTACTCGCCGTCGCTGGCGGCGTGCAGGCGGTTCAGGCGCTCCAGCGTGCGGTCGGCGGCGTCGGCCGGCAGCGGCTTGTGGGCGCCCTGCCAATAGTTGGCGATGATGTGGTTGCCGGCGGCCTTGCCGAACACCAGCAAATCGAGCAGCGAGTTGGTGCCCAGGCGGTTGGCGCCGTGCACGCTGGTGCACGAGCACTCGCCCACCGCGTACAGGCCCTGCACCGGCACCAGCGGGTCGTCGCCCACCGGCACGCTGACCTGGCCGTTGATGTTGGTCGGCACGCCACCCATCTGGTAGTGGATGGTGGGCACCACCGGAATCGGTTCCTTGGTGATGTCGACGTTGGCGAAGTTGATGCCGATCTCGTACACCGAGGGCAGGCGCTTGTGGATGGTCTCGGCGCCCAGGTGGTCGAGCTTGAGCACCACGTAGTCCTTGTTCGGGCCGCAGCCGCGGCCTTCCTTGATCTCCTGGTCCATAGAGCGGGAGACGAAGTCGCGCGGCGCCAGGTCCTTCAGCGTGGGCGCGTAGCGCTCCATGAAGCGCTCGCCCTCGCTGTTGAGCAGGATGGCGCCTTCGCCGCGGCAGCCTTCGGTCAGCAGCACGCCGGCGCCGGCCACGCCGGTGGGGTGGAACTGCCAGAACTCCAGGTCCTGCAGCGGGATGCCGGCGCGCGCGGCCATGCCCAGGCCGTCGCCGGGGTTGATGAAGGCGTTGGTGCTGGCGGCGAAGATGCGGCCGGCGCCGCCGGTGGCCAGCATCACGTTCTTGGCCTGCAGCACGTACAGGTCGCCGGTCTCCATCTCGATGGCGGTGACGCCGACCACGTCGCCCTCGGCGTCGCGGATCAAATCGAGCGCCATCCACTCGACGAAGAAGGTGGTCTTGCTGGCCACGTTCTGCTGGTAGAGCGTGTGCAGCATGGCGTGGCCGGTGCGGTCGGCGGCGGCGCAGGCGCGCTGCACCGGCTTCTCGCCGTAGTTGGCGGTGTGGCCGCCGAAGGGGCGCTGGTAGATGGTGCCGTCCGGGTTGCGGTCGAACGGCATGCCGAAGTGCTCCAGTTCGTACACGACCTTGGGCGCCTCCTGGCACATGAACTCGATGGCGTCCTGGTCGCCCAGCCAGTCGGAGCCCTTGATGGTGTCGTAGAAGTGGTAGTGCCAGTTGTCCTCGCTCATGTTGCCCAGCGAGGCGCCGACGCCGCCCTGCGCCGCCACGGTGTGCGAGCGGGTGGGGAAGACCTTGGACAGCACGGCGACGTTGAGGCCGGCGCGCGCCAGTTGCAGCGAGGCGCGCATGCCGGAGCCGCCCGCGCCGACGATCACCACGTCGAACTTGCGGACATTGATTTGGTCTTTGGTGTAACTCATGTTCGTGGTTCAGTAGTTCTTGTCATCCAGATCGAGCGTGCGGCCATTCACAGGCGCCACAGCACCTGAAAGCCCCAGCCCGCGCAGCCGATCAGCCAGGCAATGGTCACGGCCTGCAGCGCCAGGCGCAGGCCCACGGGCTTGATGTAGTCCATCCACACGTTGCGCATGCCGACCCAGGCGTGCCAGACCAGCGCCACGATGACGGCAAAGGTGAGCAGCTTCATCCACTGCGACGAGAAGATGCCGGCCCACTTGTCGTAGCCGATGGGTCCTTTGGACAGGACCAGCTGCGCCAGCACCGCGAGGGTGAAGATCACCATCAGCGCGGCGGTGAAGCGCTGCGCCAGCCAGTCGCCGACGCCGTAGTGGGCACCGACGACGGTGCGCTTGGAGCCGTAGTTAACAGCCATGGGTTTGCTCCTTCTTCCTCTGAATCAATACAGGTCGAACAGCTTGGCGCCCAGGATGAGCGTCAGCACGACGGCCAGCACCAGGGTAACGGCGGCGGACTGGCGGCCGAACTCCTTGGTGGTGTTGTGCGACACGTCCATGTACAGGTGGCGCATGCCGGCGAACAGGTGGTGCAGGTAGGCCCAGATGAGCGCCAGCGTGACCAGCTTGACGAACCAGCCCGGGAAGATGCCCAGCCCGGCCGCGAAGGCGGCGGTGAACTGGCCGAAGGCGATTTCGGACGACACCGACTTGTCGAACAGCCACAGGATGAAGGGCAGCAGCAGGCACATCAGCACGCCGCTGAAGCGGTGCATGCCCGAGACCAGCGCCGCCAGGGGCCAGCGGTAGCTGGGCAGGTCGCTGAGGGCGTTGATGTTGCGGTATTCGGGCCGGGTCTTGGCGACTTCGCTCATGGGTAGGACTCTCGTGGGAAGTTTGTAACGACGTTGTAATTCTTCGGGGGGGTGAACCTGCAAATTCTATTGCAATGCAGCAAGCTGACAGCAGCATTGCGCCCCGGTGCCCTGCGGGCAGGGCGGGCGCTGCTTTTTAGCTGAGCTGGTTGCGGTAATGGTGCGTGTCGGTGCGGTACAGGCCGCGGCGCAGTTCCATCGGCACATCGTTGTAGGTGTAGGCAATGCGCTCGACGCTGAGCAGCGGCGTGTCGGTGCCGACTTCCAGCAGCGTGGCCTGGTCTTGGTCGGGCAGTACGGCGCGGATCTTCTCGTCGGCGCGCACCATGCGCACGCCGAATTCGGACTCGAACAAGGCGTACATCGGCCCGTGGTACTGCGACAGCCGCTCGGCCGTCAGGCCCTTGAAGGGGCCGCCCGGCAGCCACAGGTCTTCCAGAATCGTCGGCACGCCCGCAAAGCGCAGCAGGCGGCGCGCCTGCAGCACCGGGTCGCCCGGGCGCAGGCCCAGCAGGCGGGCCACTTCGGCGCTGGCGCGCTGGCGCTTGCAGTCGACGAAGTCGCGCTGCGCCGGGCCTTCGCTGTCCACCGAGCCACTGTCGGGCTGCAGGCGCAGAAAGCGGTACTGCACCTGCTGCTCGGCGTGCGTGGCGACGAAGGTGCCGCGGCCCTGGCGGCGCACCAGCAGGTTCTCGGCGGCCAGCTCGTCGACGGCCTTGCGCACCGTGCCCTGGCTGACCTTGTAGCGGGCGGCCAGGTCGAATTCGCTGGGGATCACCT
>JAEXBL010000249.1 GCA_023394015.1 Pseudomonadota bacterium
AACGGCTTTCGCGCCGACCAGGTGCAGGCCTTCTACCCCAGCCCGATGGCGACTGCCACGGCGATGTACCACACCGGCTTGAACCCGCTGGTGGGCGTGCACCGCGACGAGCGCGGCGAGGCCGTGGACACCGTCAAGGGCGAGCGCCGCCGCCGCCTGCACAAGGCCTTTTTGCGCTGGCACGACCCCAACAACTGGCCGCTGCTGCGCGAGGCCCTCAAGCGCATGGGCCGGCACGACCTGATCGGCAGCGGCAGGCACCACCTCATCCCCGCCTGGCAGCCCGCCACCGGCGGCGCCTACCCAAGCCCGCGGCGCAGCAACGCCACCACAGCCAGCGCCCCGCCGACCGCCCGCGCGCAACAGAAAAAGAAGCGCCCCGCGCGCGCCCAGCCGGCGCGCGGCAAGGTGTTGACGCAGCACACGGGCTTGCCGCCGCGCCAGCGCTAGCGCCGGCACGGTTCGGCGTGTAAGCCCTTGGGCACCGTGCGGGAGCCGCCTGCTACGCTCAACGCCCGACGCTCAACGCCGAACCTCCGCCATGGCCCTGCACGACCTCGACATCGCCCGCCGCGCCAAGCTGCGCCGCATCGCCGACATCGCGCGCGAGCGGCTGGGCATCGGCGACGAGCACCTGGTGCCCTACGGCCACCACCAGGCCAAGATCGCGTTGCCCTACCTGCAGTCGCTGCAGGAGCGGCCCGACGGCCAGCTGATCCTGGTCACCGCCACCAGCCCCACGCCGGCGGGCGAGGGCAAGACCACCACCGCCATCGGCCTGGCCGACGCCATGAACCGGCTCGGCCACCGCACGGTGCTGGCGCTGCGCGAGCCGTCGATGGGGCCGGTGTTCGGCATGAAGGGCGGCGCGGCCGGCGGCGGCCACGCGCAGGTGGTGCCGATGGAGGACATTAACCTGCACTTCACCGGCGACTTCCACGCCATCGCGCTGGCGCACAACTTGCTGGCGGCGATGGTGGACAACCACGTGCACCAGGGCAACGCGCTCGGCATCGACGTGCGCCGCATCCACTGGCGCCGCGTGCTTGACATGAACGACCGCGCGCTGCGCCACGTCACCGTCGGCCTGGGCGGACCGGCCAACGGCTTCCCGCGCGAGGGCGGCTTCGACATCGTCGCCGCGTCGGAGGTGATGGCGGTGCTGTGCCTGGCGCGCTCGCTGCCCGATTTGAAGCAGCGCCTGGGCCGCATCGTGGTGGCCGAGACGCGCGAGCGCCAGCCCGTCACCGCCGCCGACCTGCGCGCCCACGGCGCCATGGCCGTGCTGCTCAAGGACGCGCTGGCGCCCAACCTGGTGCAGACGCTGGAGAACCACCCGGCGCTGCTGCACGGCGGGCCGTTCGGCAACATCGCGCACGGCTGCAACTCGCTGATCGCCACGCGCGCGGCGCTCAAGCTGGGCGACTACGTGGTCACCGAGGCCGGTTTCGGCGCCGACCTGGGGGCGGAAAAGTTCTTCCACATCAAGGCCCGGCTGGGTGGCCTGCAGCCAGCCGCCAGCGTGCTGGTGACCACCGTGCGCGCGCTCAAGATGCACGGCGGCGTGCGCCAGGACGCGCTGGCGCAGGAGAACCTGCCGGCGCTGGTGGCCGGCCTGGCCAACTTGGAGCGCCACCTGGAGAACCTGCGCCAGGTCTGGGGCCAGCGCTGCGTGGTGGCCGTGAACCACTTCGCCGCCGACAGCGCGGCCGAGCACGCGCTGCTGGGTGAGCGCATCGCCGCGCTCGGCGTGCCCTGTGCCCAGGCGCGCCACTGGGCCGAGGGCGGCGCCGGCGCCACCAAGCTGGCGCGCGCGGTGCTGGCCGTGTGCGCCCAGGGCCCGGCCCCGGCGCCGCGCTTCGCCTATGCCGAGAGCGACAGCCTGTGGCACAAGCTGTGCCCGCTCGCCACCCGCGTCTACGGCGCCGCCGAGGTCACGGCCAGCCCGACCGCCCGCGCCCGCATCGAGCAGTTGCAGGCCGAGGGCCACGGCCACCTGCCGGTGTGCGTGGCCAAGACCCCATACAGCTTCTCGACCGACCCGCGCCGGCTGGGCGCGCCCAGCGGCCACACGCTGCACGTGCGCGAGGCGCGCCTGTCGGCCGGCGCCGGCTTCGTGGTGATGGTCTGCGGCGACACCATGACCATGCCCGGCCTGCCGCCGCACCCGGCCGCCGAGGCGATCGACCTGGACGAGGCGGGGCAGGTGACCGGCCTGTTCTGAGGCATGGCCCCGCTGCGCTCGATGAATGGCGCTCGCCCGCCATGACCAATGACCAATGACCCATGACACAAGGCCCCGGGTGATCCGGGGCCTCGTGCCATGCCTCATGCGCTCGCCACAGCGCGATGCAGCAATCGAAGCCGGCCAACCGTCCCTTGCCCGGGCTGCGGCATAGGGCTGGCCGCTGCCGCTTCAGCCCCGGCGCAGCCGCCTGGCCCCCAGGCCGGCGGCCAGCAGGCCCAGCAGCATCAGGCTCCACTGGCCCAGCGTTGGCACCGGTGTCACACTGGCACCGACCGCGCCGCCCGGCACGCCCGGCCCGCTCGGGTCCACGATGCTGCCGTCGACCGCCAGGTCGTCGTCGCCCTGGCCGCCGTCGGTGACGCTGAAAGTCACCGTGTCGCCGGCGATGCTGGCCGGCATCTCTTGCCAGTGCGCCGTGGTGCTGCCCGGCGCCGGCCCCCACTTGTAGTGTTTGGCCGTCTCCGGCAAGGCCGCCGGCAGCTTCATCGTCAGCGTGATGGTGCTGCCCGGCTCGCAGTTGCCGGCGGTGAAGCTGAACAGCCCGTGCGGGAACACGATGCCAGCCGGCGCCGCCGGGCTGGCGCCGGGCACCGCCGCCACCATGGCCGGCGTGCCGGTGAAGCCGCAGAACGGCCCGCCACCGGCCAGATCCACCGTCACCGTGCCCGTGCCCGTGGGGCTGGGCCCTTCGAAGCGGGTCACCGGGCTGAACGCCGGCGCCTGGCAGCTGGCGTTGCCGCCGCCATGGGCGCCGCTGCAATTCCAGTTCCAGGGGCCGTCGCCAGTGACGGCGCCCGCGCTGCCGGCGCTGCACAGGTTGGCCGTGGGTGCGCTGGTGACCGGCACGCCATTGGCGTTGCCGCAGGCGCCGTCGACGATGGCGGCGAAGTTGGCCACCACGGTGCAGTCGGCGGTGATGGCGGCGGTGGTGTAGGTGGTGCCGCTCAGGCTGCCGCCGCAGCTGCCATCGACCGAGGCGATGCCCTGCCCGGCGGCCGGCGCCAGGGTGAAGCTGGTGCTCTGGCCGGTGAACACGGTCTGCGGCGTGTCGGGGCTGATGGTGCCGCCGCCAGCGGCACTGACGCTGGGGGTGACGGTGTGGCCCAACTCGAACACGTAGACGGCGCCGGCGTCGTCAGCCGAGTTGTCCGCCTGGTTGCCAGCGATGCCGGTGGCCTTGCTGTCTTCGCCATTCGCCCCCACCGCCAGCGTGTCGCCCCACAGGGACACGGCCCAGCCAAACTGGTCGCCCACCCCGGTATTGGAGGCCTTGATATAGGCCTGCTGGCTCCAGGTGCTGCCGCTGCGGGTAAAGGCGTAGACGGCGCCGGCGCCGGAGGCCGAGTCGTCGGCCTGGTCGCCATCGATGCCGGTGGCGCTGCTGTCCTCATAGGGTGTCGTCACCGCCAGCGTGTCGCCCGACAGGGACACGGCATGGCCGAACTGGTCCCCCGCGTCGGTATTGGAGGCCTTGATATAGGCCTGCTGGTTCCAGGTGCTGCCGCTGCGGGTGAAGACGTAGACGGCGCCAGCCTGGACGGCCGAGTTGTTCTCCTGGTCGCCATCGATGCCGGTGGCGCTGCTGGCTTCGTAGGGCGCCCCCACCGCCAGCGTGCCGCCCGACAGGGCCACGGCGCGGCCAAACTGGTCGCCCACCCCGGTATTGGAGGCCTTGATATAGGCCTGCTGGCTCCAGGTGCTGCCGCTGCGGGTAAAGACGTAGACGGCGCCGGCGAACTGGGCCGAGTCGTCGGCCTGGTCGCCACCGATGCCGGTGGCCTTGCTGTCTTCTCCCCACGCCCCCACCGCCAGCGTGTCGCCCGACAGGGCCACGGCCCAGCCAAACTCGTCGTCTCTCCCGGTATTGGAAGCTTTGATATAGGCCTGCTGATTCCAGGTGCTGCCGCTGCGGGTGAAGACGTAGACGGCGCCGGCGCCGGAGGCCGAATCGTCATTCTGGTAACCCCCGATGCCGGTGGCGCGGCTGTCTTCCAGCGGCGCCCCCACCGCCAACGTGTCGCCCGCCAGGGCCACGGCCCAGCCAAACCGGTCGTGCGCATCGGTATTGGAGGCCTTGATATAGGCCTGCTGGCTCCAAGTGCTGCCGCTGCGGGTGAAGACGTAGACGGCACCAGCGCTCTCGGCCGAATTGTCTGTCTGGTTGCCATCGATGCCAATGGCGCTGCTGGCCTCACCAGGCGCCCCCACCGCCAGCGTGTCGCCCGACAGGGACACCGCAGCGCCGAAGAGGTCGTCCACCCCGGTATTGGAGGCCTTGATATAGGCCTGCTGGCTCCAGGTGCTGCCGCTGCGGGTAAAGACGTAGACGGCGCCGGCGTCCCTGGCCGAGTTGTCCGCCTGGTCGCCACCGATGCCGGTGGCGCGGCTGTCTTCCAGCGGCGCCCCCACCGCCAACGTGTCGCCCGACAGGGACACGGCCCAGCCAAACCGGTCATCCGCGTCGGTATTGGAGGCCTTGACGTAGGCCTGCTGGCCCCAGCTCGGGTCGATGGTCAGCGGGTATCGGGCCTGGGCATCGTCCACGGCCAGGGTCAGCGTGTGGCCGGCCAGCAGCATGCGCGCGGGCAGCTCGGCGCCGCTGGCGTCCCATACCTTGAGCCGGTCGTAGTGCAGGCGCGTGGCGCCCTGGGCGTCCTTGAGCTGCAACTGCTGGCCCGCCAGCACCGGCGTCAGCCCGGTCTGCAAGGCCATCACCAGGCGCAGCGGCTGGCTGCCGTCGCCGCCGGCGGGGCGGCTGGCGAGGCGAAACCACTGCTCCAGCCGGCCCGGCTGGTTGACCCACCACTCGGTCAACTGCGGGCTCCAGCGGTAGCTGAGCTGGCCGCCCTCGGCCACCCGCTCGGGCGCCGCACCCACCGGCGTGAGCTGCGCGTAGCCCAGGCCGGTCAAGCGCAGGCTGGCGCTGTCGTCGGCGCGCGCCTGGGCCGAGCCCGACGCTTGCACCCGGGTGGCGCCATCGGCGCCAAAGTGGGCGGTGATGCCCAATGCAGGGTTGACCGCGCGGTAGCTGCCCTGGGCCTGCTCGGGGGCGCTGACCTGGTAGCGCCGCGCCTCGATCTGCTGCTGGATGCCGTGCCATTCGGCACCGCTCAGGCCCTCGGGCACATGGCCGGGGGCCACGTGCTGGCCGGGCGGGGTGGCGGGTGGCGCAGACAGGGCGGCGGCCTGGGCGCTGCCCAGGGCCAGCGCCAGCAGCCCGAGGCCGGCCAGGCGGCGCAGCCAGCCCTGGGCCGGGGGATGGGCGGCGCAAGGGGCTTTGAAATGGGTCGCGGGCCTCATGGCGCTGCCCCTGCCGGGGGCGGGGCCCGCCGCGCCGGGGGGGCGGCGGGCCGCGCCCGGGCGCG
>JAEXBL010000298.1 GCA_023394015.1 Pseudomonadota bacterium
AAACCAGAGTTTACGCCGATGATGCCGAAAGCACCTTGTCGGATTGGGCCTTCAAGAGTTGGATGGATCCTCTACAGGATGCCAGCAAACTGAAGGATGCCGACAAGCTCAAGCCTTCCTTAGAGTATCAAGAAGCACCTGCCACGGAATTGTTCAGCGTAACAAAAACCGTCGACATCGATGGTCTTCCTGTTCCAAGAGAAGAATGGAGATGCGTTCGTTACTACGCACCACCCTACCAGAACACCTGCCGAGAATATGGCTCTAGGCCTGTCAATGCGGTCGGAGTCAAACAGGAAACAAAATCTGTCGAACTGCAAAAATACTGGAACCCCAAGTACAACCCAGCCACTTGGCCGCACATGGTAACCTACACCATTGGTTTCAGCCAGCAGGCGGTTGAATGGGAGCGAACTAAAAACATAGTGGCCCCGAGCGACAAGGTGCCATTTGGATACGACAACGGCTTTGCCGACCTGGTCACCGGATGGTACACATGGCCCGATGTGAATACCAGCCATACAGGTGACACTGTTTCTGACCGTGCCCTGGACCTCTGGCATGCCGCCATCAACGGGCGAGGCCGGTTTTACGCGGTTACCGAAGCTGACGACCTGGCCAAGGCCTTCAGCGAAATCATCGGCAAGATCAACGAAGAAAGCGCCCCCCTGCCCGACAGCATTGCCGCCGGTGGCAGCACCAGTGGCTACAACGTGTCGCAAAACAACGCCGGCATCTTTGCGTCGGTCTACAGTCCCAAGGAGGCTTGGAGCGGTTACATCAGCGCCACACGCGCGATCGAGCCGGAAGAGTACAGCTGCCCCACGGACGCTGATCCGGAGAAAAAGTGCATCCGCTTCCCCGACGTGGTGGCTGGCTGGGAGGGCAAGACAACGGCGAACCGGCTCGACGAGTTGCCGTCGGTGGACAACCGGCTGGTGCTGAGCTGGAGCGACGACACCAGCAAGGGCATCCCGTTCAAGTGGACCAGCGATGCTGAAATTGCCTACAGCACCGCGCAAAAAAAGGCGCTGCTGGGGCTTGGCGCGACCGACACCATCACGGCCGCCGACAAGACCAGAGGCATGAACATCGTCAACTACATCCGGGGCGACCGGACGCTGGAAGGCACCACGGAAGAAAAGCCGCTACGCGAGCGCGCGAGCCGGCAGGGCGACATCGTCAACTCCGGCATCTGGTACACCGGAAAGCCGGATGGCAACTACGCCATGGGCTATTCGGCCTTCGTGAAGGCACAGCAAAGTCGCACGCCCATGCTGTACGTGGGTGGCAACGATGGCATGCTGCACGGGTTCTCGGCTGAAGACGGCAAGGAACTGCTCGCCTACGTGCCGCGCGGCGTGGTGAGCGGACTGAAAGAACTGGCCGACAAGGACTACGAGCACCGCTACTACGTCGATGGCTCGCCCATGACGGGCGACATCAAGGACGGCAGCGTCTGGAAGACCCTGCTGGTAGGCACACTGGGCGCCGGCGGCAAGGGCTACTTTTTGCTGGATGTGACCAATCCCGCCGAGTTTGGCAGCGCCGCACCAGCCAACCTGGTCGTGCTGGACCGCACCCTCGGCAACAACGAAACCAGCGCCAGCGACGAAGACAAGGACATTGGCAACATCACCGCCCACCCGACACGCAATCCCACCAACCTGCAGGAGGCTACGCAGATCACGCGCCTGAACAACGACCGCTGGGCCGTGATCATGGGCAATGGCTACAACAGTGCCAACCAGCGCCCTGTGCTGCTGCTGCAGTACCTCGATGGCGACAAGGCGCTGGTGCGCGTTCAGGCCACCACCGACAACCCAGGCACCGGCAATGCCAGCGACAACGGCCTGGCCTCGCCCGCGCTGGTGGACCTGGACGGTGACGGCAAGACCGACGTGGTGTATGCCGGCGACAACCTGGGCAACCTGTGGAAGTTCGACCTCACCAGCAAGGAGCCTAGCCAGTGGAAGGTGGCCTTTGGCAACAACCAACCCCTGTTCACCGCGCGCGGCCCGGTGACGCTGACCAGCAACACGCGCAATCAGGTGCAGCCCATCACGGCACCGCCCATCGTGCGCCCCAACGATCGGCTGATGACCGTCGGTGAAGGCGCTAATGCCAAGACGGTGGCCGTCGGCGGCATGATGGTGGCCTTTGGCACGGGCCGTAACCTGACGGAGAACGACCGCCGCACCGACATCACGCAAAACGTGCAGACGCTGTATTCGGTGCTGGACAACACGCGCTACCGCATGAACGCTGACAACACGTCGCTGGAAGTCCACCCGGGCACGGGTGACTGCGCCAGCGCACCGGCCAACTGCGTACCCACCCCCGCCCCCGTGGGCACCATGGCCAATGATGGCAAACCTTTGGCCAAGCAAGCCATCGCGGCCGTGGACAATGACGGCTATGCCACCGTCAACGCCACCCAGGAGCTGAAAAAGGAAACTTGGAAGGACTACAAGGGCTGGTATCTGGACCTGCCGTTTGCCGGCGAACGGCTGCTCAAGCCGATGCAGTTCTTCGACGGCAGCAACATTCTCGCTGTCTACACTGAATCGCCATCAGGCACCAAGAGCAGCGAGAGCGACAACATCAACGAAAGCTGCGTGCCGATCAAAGTTGACACCAGCGCTGGCACCATGTTCCGCACGCTGGTCAACATCATGGACGGCAAGAAACCGTCGGTGCAACTGGTGGACTACAGTAACGACGGCCTGTACAACGCCGATGACGCTAACGTCAACCGGGCGCCCGTGAATCCAGGCTCTCCGCTTCTGATCACCAAGCCCAACAACATCGTCGACCTTACGGGTGGCGGCGGTGAGCGAGACACCCTGGCGCGCATGCCAGAGCAGTCCACCCGTCCAAGCTGGCGGCAGCTGAAGTGATGCAGGAAAGGCAGATCATGCGAAACAAGAATCAGCAAGGTTTTACCTTGATCGAGTTGATGATCGTGGTGGCCATTGTGGGCATCCTGTCGGCCATTGCCTACCCGAGCTATCAGGAGTACGTGCGCCGTGGCCACCGTGCCGAGGCACGCGCGGGGCTGCTGCAGGCGGCCCAATGGATGGAGCGGTCGGCAACGGCCATGGGAACCTATCCGCTGGCTGCACAGTTTCCTGCCAGCCTCAAGACCGTCCCCAATGGGCGCTATGACATCAGCCTGAACTCGACCGATGGGATGGCCTTCACGCTGACGGCAACAGCCAAGGGCTCCCAAGCCGGCGACAAATGCGGCGACTACACCCTGACCAACACCGGCCTGCGTGGCGCCAAGGACACCACCAGCGGCGCCATCGTGACAGAGTGCTGGGGCAAATAAACTGCACATGACAAGGAGGCGTATCCAGTACGCCACATCGTCCCAGTTCGTCCAAGCCGGTTGAGCTATCAACCGGCTTTTTTCTTGCGCGACAATGCACGCCCCATGATGCGAGACTCATTGCGCCACCAACTGGCCCGCCGCACCGACCGCCTGGCGGAGCTGGATTTCCTGCTGACGCAGCCCGACGTGATGGCCGACATGGCGCAGTTCATGAAGCTGTCGCGCGAGCACACCGAGGTGGCGGCGGTGGCGGGGCGCTGGGCGCGCTACCGGCAGCGCGAGCAGGATCTGGCCGCCGCCGGCGAACTGCTGGCCGACCCCGACATGGCCGACATGGCGCGCGAGGAGATCGCCGCCGCCGAGGCCGAGTTGGCCGAGCTGGAGGGCGAGTTGCAGCGCATGCTGCTGCCCAAGGACCCCGACGACGCCCGCAACGCCTTCATCGAGATCCGCGCCGGCACCGGCGGCGACGAGTCGGCCCTGTTCGCGGGCGATCTGGCGCGCATGTACACGCGCTACGCGCAGAGCCAGGGCTGGCGCGTGGAGGTGATGAGCGAATCGCCCGCCGAGCTGGGCGGCTACAAGGAGCTGGTGCTGCGCATCGAGGGCGAACGTGACGGCCCCTCCGGTAGCGGCCCCTACGGCCGGCTGCGCTTCGAATCCGGCGGCCACCGCGTGCAGCGCGTGCCGGTGACCGAGACGCAGGGCCGCATCCACACCCGCGCCGCCACGGTGGCGGTGATGCCCGAGCCGGATGAGGCCGAGGCCATCACGCTGAACCCGGCCGAGCTGCGCATCGACACCTTCCGCGCCAGCGGCGCCGGCGGGCAGCACGTGAACAAGACCGATTCGGCGGTGCGCATCGTGCACCTGCCCACCGGCATCGTCGCCGAATGCCAGGACGGACGCAGCCAGCACACCAACAAGGCCAAGGCGCTACAGGTGCTGCAGGCCCGGCTGCAGGAGAAGGAGCGCAGCGAGCGCGCCGCCAAGGAGGCCGCCACGCGCAAGGGCCTGATCGGTTCGGGCGACCGCTGCGACCGCATCCGCACCTACAACTTTCCGCAGGGCCGGCTGACCGACCACCGCATCAACCTGACGCTGTACAAGCTGGCGCTGGTAATGGAGGGCGAGCTGCAGGACGTGATTGACGCGCTGCAAACCGCGCGCGAGGCCGAGCTGATGGCCGAGCTGGAAGTCAACGCCTGAACTACGGCGCCGCGGCAGGCCGCGCACCGGCGCGGGGCGCTGACTATCATCGCTGCATCGCGCGCCGGCCCGCACGGCCGGCCGGTCACCCGAAAGGAAAGCTCCCATGCGCTCATTACCCACCGTCCTCGCCCGCTTCGCCCGGGGGCTGACAGCCACCGCTGCCGTGGCGCTGCTCGCCGCTTGCGGCAGCGGCGGCACGCCCTGGGGCGCCACGCCCACGCGCATCGAGATCCCCGTGCCCGACTTGCGCAAGGCGCCCGAGGTGTGGGACGGCGCCTCCGGCTCCACCGCCGGCGCGCAGCGCGTGGCCGAGCGCGTGCGCGCCGCGCTGGCGGCGCAGCCTGCGCTGGCCGGCAGCAGTCTGGGCGTGGAAGGCTACGAGGGCGGCGTGATCATCCTTAGCGGCCAGTTGGCCAGCCCGGCCGACCGTGCGCTGGCCGTGCAGACCGCCCGCGGCGTGGCCGGCGTGCGCGACGTGGTGGACCGCATGAGCGCGCCGTGAGGGATGGGCGGGCTGGCCCGCCTTGGCAAGGCCGCAAGGTCTTGCGTGTGGCGGCCACTTCATCGGCGGCCAACCCACGGCCCCGGGCCGCCACGGCGGCGCACCAGCTTGCGGATAAAAAATCCAGCCAACGCCCGCCCACCCGATCCAAGCAGCTATTTAATTCATAGTATCCGATGACCACCCTCGCCGACGCCCTGCGCCACTGGCAAGCGCGCGGCCTGCCCCGGCTGGAAGCGCAGATGCTGCTGCTGCACGTGCTGGGCCAGCCCGCGCA
>JAEXBL010000360.1 GCA_023394015.1 Pseudomonadota bacterium
GCCAAGGCGAACGACTCGGCCAAGGCCATCACCGACTACCTGGGCGAACTGGGCTACGCCTTCGCCAACGTCAACCCCAACCCGCAGCTGGATCGCGCCAAGCACGAGGCCGACCTGACGTTCTACGTCGACCCGAGCCGCCGCGTATACGTGCGCCGCATCCAGATCGGCGGCAACACCCGCACCCGCGACGAGGTGGTGCGCCGCGAGATGCGCCAGCAGGAAGCGGCCTGGTACGACGCCAAAGACATCAAGACCTCGCGCGACCGTATCGACCGCCTGGGCTATTTCAGCGACGTCAACGTCAAGACCGACCCGGTGCCGGGCTCGCCCGACCAGGTCGACGTCAACGTCGACGTCAAGGAAAAGCCCACCGGCATGATCAACCTGGGCGTGGGCTACGGTTCGTCGGAAAAGGCGATCCTGTCGGCCGGCATCAGCGAAGACAACGTGTTCGGCAGCGGCACCAACCTGACCCTGCAGCTGAACACCAGCAAGACCAACCGCGCGATCGTGCTCTCGCACACCGATCCGTACTGGACCAAGGACGGCATCAGCCGCACGTCGTCGGCCTACTACCGCGTGACCGAGCCCTGGAACAATAACGACGGCGACTATCGCGTCAAGGCCATGGGCCTGGGCATGAACTTCGGCGTGCCGATCTCGGAATACGACCGCATCTTCCTGGGCGCCAACTTCGAACGCAACCAGATCGAGCTGTACAACAACTCGCCGGCCGCCTACGAGAAGTTCGTCGACGACTACGGCGATTCGACCAACTCGGTGATCCTGAGCGCGGGCTGGTCCAAGGACACGCGCGACAGCGCGCTGGCGCCGACCAAGGGTTCGTACACCCGTCTGAAGGCCGACGTTTCCACCATCGACCTGCAGTACACGATGCTGACGGCCCAGCAGCAGTACTACGTGCCGCTGGGCGGTGCGTACACCCTGGCCCTGAACGGCCTGGTGGACTGGGGCCAGAGCTACGGCAGCAAGGACTACCCGGTCATCAAGAACGTCTACGCCGGCGGCATCGGCACCGTGCGCGGCTACGAAGGCTCCTCGCTGGGCCCGCGCGACACCAAGACGGGCGACTACCTGGGCGGCACGCGCCGCATCGTGGCCAACGCCCAGCTGTACCTGCCGTTCCCGGGGGCCTCGAAAGACCGCACCCTGCGCTGGTTCATCTTCTCGGATGCGGGCCAGGTTTCGGCCGGCAGCGGCCTGTCTTGCACCAACGGCAAGCCGGGCAGCGAGGTGGAAGATCCTTGCGGCTGGCGGTTCTCGGCCGGTATCGGCCTGTCGTGGCAGTCGCCGATGGGGCCGTTGCAGTTGTCGTACGCGCGTCCGCTCAACGCCAAGCAGGGCGACGACAAGCAGAGCTTCCAGTTCCAGATCGGGACCGGGTTCTGAGCGCCGTTACGCTTGAAAACAAGGCAGGAGGCCGGCTGGCCGGCTCCCTTGCCGTTTAGTGGCACAATACACACTTTGGCTTTGCCTTACTGGAAGGTGAGATTTTCATGATGTCTGATTCCGCACTTAAAACATCGAATTCGCTGCGCGCCAAGCGCCGCGGCAAGCTGGGGGGTTCCATCGCCCTGGTGGGTGCGCTCATTCTCGGTTCGGCTGCAGCGATTCCCGCGCAGGCGCAAGGCACCAAGATCGGTTTCGTCAACACCGAGCGGATCCTGCGCGAGTCGGGTCCGGCCAAGGCTGCCCAAAGCAAGATCGAAGCGGAATTCAAGAAGCGCGACGATGAACTCCAGCGCTTGAACAACAACCTGCGTTCGCAGGCCGAGAAGTTCGACAAGGACGCGCCCGTTCTGTCGGAATCCGACCGCGTCAAGCGCCAGCGTGAACTGTCGAACCTGGATACCGACCTGCAGCGCAAGCGCCGCGAGTTCCAGGAAGACTTCAACCGCCGCCGCAACGAGGAATTCTCGGGCATCGTGACCAAGGCCAACGAGGCCATCAAGCGCATCGCCGAGCAGGAAAGCTACGACCTGATCATTCAGGACGCCGTGACGGTCAACCCGCGCATCGACATCACCGACAAGGTGATCCAGAGCCTGGGCAAGTAAAACAGCAGCTGTCGCACCATGCCGGTTTTACTGGATCTTGTCCGCGCGCCGACGCTTGAAGCACTGTTGAGCGCCGCCAATACCCAGGGTCTGGACTGGCGTATCAGCGCGCAGCCTGGCGCAGACCCGTTGCGGGTCTGCGGCATCGGCACCCTGTCATCGGCGGGCCCCCAGGAAATCGCTTTCCTGGCCAATCCCCGCTACCAGAGCCAGCTCGGCGCCACGCGCGCCGCCGCGGTCATCGTATCCCCCGATGTGGCCGAGGCCCTGGAGGCCGAGGGCAGCGCCCGGCCGCCTTTCGCGCTGGTCGTCTGCAAGCATCCCTATCTGCTTTACGCCCGCGTGGCGCAGTGGTTCGACGCCGCCCGCCGGCCCGAGCTGCCCGGCAGCACGCATCCGTCCGCGGTGGTGGCCGAAGACGCCGTTATCGAAGAGGGCGCGCGCATCGGCCCGCATTGCGTGGTCGAGGCCGGCGCCCGGATCGGCCGGGGCGCGGTGCTGGGCCCCGGTTGCGTCATCGGCGCCGGCTCGTCCGTGGGCCCGGGCAGCCTGCTGCATGCCCACGTCACCCTGTACGAAGGCGTCAAGGTGGGCGCGCGCGCCATCATCCATAGCGGCGCCGTGCTGGGCGCGGACGGCTTCGGCTTCGCGCCGGACCCGACGCTGGGCCAGGGCGCCTGGGGCAAGATTCCGCAGCTGGGCGGCGTGACCATCGGCGATGACGTCGAGATCGGCGCCAACACCACGGTCGACCGTGGCGCGCTGGAAGACACCATCGTGGCCGACGGCGTGAAGCTGGACAACCAGATCATGATCGGGCACAACTGCCGCATCGGCGCGCATACCGCGATGGCGGCCGGCGGCGGCGTGGCCGGCTCGACCACGATAGGCGAGCGCTGCACCATCGGCGGAGCCGCCATGCTGTCGGGCCACCTGACGCTGGGCGACGATGTCCATATTTCGGGCGGCACCGCGGTCACCTCCAGCATTTCGAAGCCCGGCCGCTATACCGGCGTGTTCCCGTATGCGGAGCACGGCGACTGGCAGCGCAACGCCGCCGTGATACAGCAGTTGGCGCAATTGCGCCGCCGCGTGCGGACGCTGGAAAAAGAGTAGGGCGCAT
>JAEXBL010000445.1 GCA_023394015.1 Pseudomonadota bacterium
GTGCGCCAGCAGCGCCATCAGCGCGGCGCTGTTGTGGCGCCGCTGCATGTAGACGGCGAACACCCAGAAGTCCTGCGGCACGAAGTCGTCCAGCACGCTGACCAGGCGGCCCTCGGCCAGCAGCGGCTGCACCAGCGGCCGCGCCAGGTAGGCCACGCCCAGGTCCATGGCCGCCAGCGTGGTCAGCGGCGCCACGTCGTTGACGTCCACGTGCGGCTGCAGCGGCACCTCCAGCGGCTTGCCGCCTTCGACGAACTGCCAGCGCGCCGGCTCGCCGCTGCGGCTGACGTTGAGAATGCGGTGCCCCGCCAGGTCGCGCGGGTGCTGCGGCACACCGTGCGCCTGCCAGTAGGCGCGCGAGGCCACCACCACGCGGTCGAGCTGCGCCAGGCGCCGCACGATCACGTTCTGGTTCGGGATCGGGCCCACGCGCAGGGCGAGGTCCACGCCGTCCTCTACCAGGTCGGGCGCGCGGTTGCTCAGGCTCAGGTTCAGCGACACCTTGGGATAGCGCGTCAGGTAGGCGCCCAGCAGCTTCGGCAGGCCGGCGTGCGCCAGCGCATGCGGTGCCGTCACCGTCAGCCGCCCGCTGGGGTGGGTGGCGCGCTCCTGCAGTTCGCTGGCGGTCATCTGGATCAGCTCCAGCACCGGGCCCGAGCGCTCGTACAGCAGCTCGCCGGCGTCCGTCAGCGACACCTTGCGCGTGGTGCGGTGAAACAGCCGCACGCCAAAGCGCGCCTCCAGCTCGGCCACGTACTTGCTCACGCTGGCCGGTGACAGGTCGAGCGCACGCGCCGCCGCCGAAAAGCTGCCGCGGCGCGCCACCTCGCGAAAGGTCTGGATCAGATCAAGCGAGTCCATGGCCTTGATTATTTCCTGAATGGAAATAGTTCATTCGCATCACGGTGGTTTTTTTAACGTGGTGCCGGCCCGAAACTACTGGTCATCGGACGCGCTGCAGCACAGCCCCCGACCCTGAAGCCCCGGCACAAGCCGGCTCAAAAGACCAGTTCAAGCTATCCAACCCAGGAGAAAACCATGACCAAGTTCACCACTACTTTGACTGCTGCTGTCGCTGCCCTGATGCTCGGCGGCGCCGCGTTCGCCCAGGTGGAAATCATTGGCGAAGGGCCGATGTTCAACCAGGATGCCAACCCGGTCACCCGCGTCAGCGCACCCCACAGCCCACGTGCCAAGGTCTCGATCCAGCAGGTGGCCGTCGGCGACATGCCCGACGTGCAGCAAGCCGCCACCGACATCCAGCACCCCGCGCGTGCCGAAGTGCGGCAGCAGACCCGCGACGCCATCGCCAAGGGCCAGACACCGAGCGTGGGCGACCGGAGCTGATCGGCAGGCGGCGCCAGCCGCCTCAGCCGCATTGCACCCAAAAGGCCAGCGCCACGCTGGCCTTTTTTCGTGCTGGGTTTCCCTGTTCAGCGCCGCGAGCGCGCCAGGTAGCGACGGCGCCAGAAATAGACCACGATGGCGGCGGCCAGCAGCAGGAGCAGGGCGAACGCGCCCCACATGCCTTCGGTGCTGTGAATCAGCGGCAGGTGCTCGAAGTTCATGCCGAAGAAGCCGGTGAACAGGTTCAGCGGCAGAAAGATGGCCGTCACCGCCGTCAGCGTGCGCATGATGTCGTTGGTGCGGTGGCCCTGGGCGGCAAAGTGGATCTGCACCACGGTTTCGGCCGATTGTTCCAGCCGGCGGGCGTGGTGCAGCACGCGGTCGATGTGCTCGCTGACGTCGCGCGCGCGGGCCACCAGCTGGTCGCGCCGCGCCTGCGCCAGCACCGGCTCGGCGCCGTAGGCCGACAGCGGCAGCTCGCGCAGCGCGTCCAGCCATTCCTGCATCGCGTCCTGCTGCTCCTCGCACAGGTCCTGCAGCGCCTGCAGGCGGCGGCGGGCGTGCATCATGGCGTTCCAGGCGCCGTGGTGCGGGTCGGGCTTGAGCAGTTCGGCCTGGGCCTGCTCCAGCGCGCCGGTCAGGTCCTTGCGCAGCTCCAGATAGCTGTCGACCATGGCGTTGAGCAGGCGCAGCACCAAATCGGCCGGGCTTTGCGGCACGCGGTTGCGGGCGCTGGCGGCGTCGACGCTGAGTTGGGCGTCGGCGGCAAAGCGTTGCAGGTAGCTGGTGGCAGCGTAGCAGCCGGTCGGGTGCACGCTGATGAGCAGTCGGTCGAACACGGCGAAGCCGACGGCGCGCGAGTCAATGCGCGAAAAGGCCTCGGGCACCGGCGCCGCGGCCGGCGCGGCGGCACCCGCGCCGTGGGCGTGGTAGCGGGCGATGGTGCTGCTCTGCTGCTGCTCGCGCTGCACCTCGGCCAGCGTCGCCAGGCGGCGGAAGATGACCATGTCGTACACCGACGTAGCGTCGTAGTGCGAAGGGTGCGCGTCGCTGGCCAGGTCCTGCACGTGCACGTCGAGCAGCGCCGAGCCGCCCAGGCGCTGCGCGGCGGCCTGCAGCGCAGCCTGGTGGCGCACGAAGTCGGTGCGCTCCAGGTAGATCCAGACGAAGCCGTCGCTGGGCGCCTGCGCCGGCAGCGTGTCGACAAAGCGCAGGCTGCCGGCGGTGAATTCGACGATGTGCATGGCGCGATGACGAATGACGGCGGCTGCGCCGGCCTATGACCAATGACAAATGTTCGGTGCGCGCATCGGGCTCAGGCCATTCGTCATCAAGGCCGTGCGGGCGGCGAAGTCATTGGCCATCGCGCAGCAACCGCGCCGCATCACGGGCGAAGTAGGTGAGGATGCCGTCGGCGCCGGCGCGCTTGAAGGCCAGCAGCGACTCCATCATCACGCGGTCGTGGTCGAGCCAGCCGTTGCCTGCCGCGGCTTTCAGCATCGCGTATTCGCCGCTGACCTGGTAGGCGAAGGTGGGCACACGGAACTCGTCCTTGACGCGGCGCACGATGTCCAGGTAGGGCATGCCGGGCTTGACCATCACCATGTCGGCGCCCTCGGCGATGTCGATGGCGACTTCGCGCAGTGCCTCGTCGCTGTTGCCGGGGTCCATCTGGTAGACCTTCTTGTCGCTCTGGCCCAGGTTGGCGGCCGAGCCCACGGCGTCGCGGAACGGCCCATAGAAGGCGCTGGCGTACTTGGCGCTGTAGGCCATGATGCGGGTGTGGATAGCGCCCTTTTTCTCCAGCGCCTCGCGGATGGCGCCGATGCGTCCGTCCATCATGTCGCTGGGCGCCACGATGTCGACGCCGGCGGCGGCCTGGGTCAGCGCCTGCTTCACGAGCTGGCCCACGGTTTCGTCGTTCAGGATGTAGCCGCTCTTGTCGAGCCAGCCGTCCTGGCCGTGGCTGGTGTAGGGGTCGAGCGCCACGTCGGTCATGAGGCCCAGCTCGGGGAAGCGCTTTTTCAGCTCGCGCACCACGCGCGGGATCAGGCCGCGGGCGTTGGCGGCCTCGCTGCCCTTGTCGTCCTTGAGCCTGGCGTCGATGACCGGGAACAGCGCCAGCACCGGAATGCCCAGCGCCACGCAGTCCTCGGCCACCGGCAGCAGCAGGTCGAGCGACAGGCGCTCCACGCCGGGCATCGAGGGCACGGCCTGGCGCTTGTTCTTGCCGTCCTGCACGAACACGGGGTAGATCAGGTCATTGACCGACAGCGCGTGCTCGCGCACCAGGCGGCGGGTGAAGTCGTCGCGGCGCAGGCGGCGCGGGCGATTGGCGGGGAAGGGGGCGATGGGTGTGTGCATATTGAAAATTGTCCCTCATCAATATGGAGAGGGGTGAAACATGATTAACATTATCGATGCGTTCAAACGCGTTGCGATGCACAGGCACATTTGATATATTTCCCCGCGGATGGCTTGCCATCCCCCGCTTTTCCTCCCTGAGCGGGAGCCTTGATGTGTGACAGCAGACAGGCTTTCAACCCCGGTCCTCGTGACCGGGGTTTTTTTGTGCCCGCGGCCCTTGGCCCCGCTGGGCCGTGGCGCAGGCCGGGCGGGAATGCGGTGGATGGTGCTCCCCGGAGTTCTGCCCATCTTGCCTGAAAGAATGCCGGCCGCAGATTCAGGGGGACATAATTCCCGCATGCTCTGGATCAAGGCCCTGCACATCGTATTCATCGCCAGCTGGTTTGCCGGCCTGTTTTATCTGCCGCGCATATTCGTCAACCTGGCCATGGTGCCGCCGGGATCGGTGGCCGAGCGCACGCGGCTGCTGCTGATGGCGCGCAAGCTCTACCGCTTCATGACCATGCTGGCGGTGCCGGCGCTGGTGCTGGGGCTGTGGCTGTGGCTGGGCTACGGCATCGGCCTGGGGCCGGGCAACGGCTGGATGCACGCCAAGCTGGCCATCGTGGTCGCGCTGATCGTCTACCACGGCTGGTGCGGCCGCCTGCTGCAGCGCTTCGAGCGCGGCGCGCCGACGCGCGGCCATGTGTGGTTCCGCTGGTTCAACGAAGGGCCGGTGCTGATGATGCTGGCCGCCGTGGTGCTGGTGGTGGTCAAGCCGTTTTGATATGGGCCCGTCGCGGAGCCATCGCGGGCTTGTACATGCAAACAATCGGTGTGGTGCCTGGCTGACGCCACATCAGGGGCGTGGCGCATGAACCGCCACAAGTCCGCCGCGCTGCCGCTGGCGCTGCTGTATGCGGCGCTCATCGTCTACGCCTCGCTCTATCCCTTCAGCGGCTGGCGCGACGTGGGCGTGTCGCCTTGGGCCTACCTGTGGGCGCCGCTGCCGCAGTACTGGACGCGCTTCGACGTGGGCGCCAACCTGGTGGGCTACGCGCCGCTGGGCTTTTTGCTGACGCTGGCGCTGATGCGCACGCGGCGCGGCTGGCCGGCGCTGACGCTGGGCGCGCTGGCCGCGGCGGCGCTGTCGCTGGGCATGGAAGCCTTGCAGACCTATCTGCCGCTGCGCGTGGCCTCCAACGTGGACTTCGGGTTGAACGCCGCCGGCGGCCTGCTGGGGGCGCTGCTGGCCTGGGGACTGGAGCACCTGGGCGCCATCGATCGCTGGCGGCGCTTTCGCGCGCGCTGGTTCGTGCGCAACTCGCGCGGCGCGCTGGTGCTGCTGGCGCTGTGGCCGGTGGGCCTGCTGTTTCCGGCGCCGGTGGCCTTTGGCATGGGCCAGGTGTTTGCCCGGCTGGAAGAGCGCCTGACCTGGCTGCTGGCCGGCACGCCCTATGTCCGCTGGCTGCCGCTGCGCGAGCTGGACCTGCAGCCGCTGCTGCCTGGCGAGGAGGTGCTGTGCGTGGCCCTGGGCGCGCTGGTGCCCTGCCTGCTGGGCTACACGGTGGTGCGCCACCGCGGCCGGCGGGCGCTGTTCGCGCTGATGGCGCTGGTCGCCGGCATCGCCGTGTCGGGGCTGTCGGCGGGGCGGTCGTTCGGGCCGGTGCACGCGTGGTCCTGGGTCAACCCTTCGGTGCAACTGGGCCTGTGGGGGGCGCTGGCGGCGGCGGCGCTGCTGCTGCTGGTGCCGATGCGCGTGTGCGTGCTGCTGCTGATGGTGGTGCTGGCGGCGCAGGTGGTGCTGCTGAACACCGCGCCCCAGAACCCGTACTACGCCGCCACGCTGCAGGCCTGGGAGCAGGGGCGCTTCATCCACTTTCACGGGCTGGCACAGTGGGTGGGCTGGCTGTGGCCGTTTTCCGCCTTCGCCTACCTGGCACTGCGCCTGGCCGGGGCGGATGGTGAGCCAGCGCCGGCGGCCCCGGCTGCGGATGCGCCGGGGTCGGTGGCCGAGCTTGGGCAGGCGGACGCCGCCGCGCGATCCGAGCCCCCGCCTAGAATCGACGCATGAGCACGCCGCCCGCCTCTTCCTATTACCAGCGCCACATCTTTTTCTGCTTGAACCAGCGCGAGGGTGGCGAGGCCTGCTGCGCCGACCACGATGCCCAGGCCGCGTTCGACCACTGCAAGGCGCGCGTCAAGGCCGAGGGCCTGGCCGGCCCCGGCCAGGTGCGGGTGAACAAGGCCGGCTGCCTGGACCGCTGCGCCGGCGGGCCGGTGGCGGTGGTCTACCCGGAGGCGGTCTGGTACAGCT
>JAEXBL010000471.1 GCA_023394015.1 Pseudomonadota bacterium
CGCTGCATCGAATGCCCGCCCATGGGTGGCGACACCATCTGGGTGAACATGGTCGAGGCCTACAAGAACCTGCCCGACGACATCAAGCAGAAGATCGACGGCCTGCGTGCCCGCAGCAGCATCGAGCATTCCTTCGGCGCCGTGATGGAGCCCGAGAAGCGCCGCGCGCTGGCCGAGGCCAACCCGCCGGCCGAGCACCCCGTGGTGCGCACCCATCCCGAAACCGGCGAGAAGGTGCTGAACGTGTGCAGCTTCACCACCCATTTCGTCAACTACCACACGCCGGAGAACGTGCGCTACGGGCTCGACAAGACGCCCGGGGCCAGCCACCTGCTCAACTACCTGCTGAGCCAGGCGTCGATCCCCGAGTACCAGGTCCGCTTCAGCTGGCAGCCCAACAGCGTCGCCATCTGGGACAACCGCAGCACGCAGCACTACGCGGTGATGGATTACTGGCCCGCGCCGCGCAAGATGGAGCGCGCCGCCATCGTGGGCGATCGGCCGTACTGAGGCGACGCCGCCACCGCCGCCCTTCGTCCACCCCTGGAGACAAGCCATGAATTTTCTCGACGGTCACCTGTTCCCTGAAAACCAGGACCCGCTGATCATCACCGCCGCCCCGTATGCGCCGGGCTGGCTGCCCTCGGACTTTCCCGAGGACATTCCGGTCACCATGGAAGAGCAGATCCAGAAGGCGGTGGACTGCTACAACGCCGGCGCCACCGTGCTGCACCTGCACGTGCGCGAACTGGACGGCAAGGGCAGCAAGCGCCTGTCCATGTTCAACGAGCTGGTGGCGGGCGTGCGCAAGGCCGTGCCCGAGATGATCATCCAGGTCGGCGGCTCGATCAGCTTCGCGCCCGAGAGCGAGGGCGAGGCCGCCAAGTGGCTGAGCGACGACACGCGCCACATGCTGGCCGAGCTGGAGCCGACGCCCGACCAGGTGACGGTGACGGTGAACACCTCGCAGATGAACGTCACCGACCACATGGAAGACGGCGACATCATCGGCACCTCGCGCGAGAACCCGCAGCTGTTCGACACCTACAAGGACATGATCGTCCCGGCCAATCCGCTGTGGGTCGAAGAGCACGTGCGGCGCCTCAGCGCGGCCGGCATCCAGAGCGCCTTCCAGTGCTACAACACCAACAGCTTCGAGTCGGTCGAGCGCCTCATCCGCCGCGGCTTCTACAAGGGCCCGCTGGTGATGAACTGGGTCGCCATCGGCGGCGGCATGGACACGCCCAGCATCTACAGCCTGGGCAACTTCCTGCGCGGCGTGCCCGATGGCGCCGTGGTCACCGTCGAAAGCAACGTGCGCAACGTGCTGCCCGTCAACATGATGGGCATCGCCTGCGGGTTGCACGTGCGCTGCGGCACCGAGGACGTGCTGTGGAACCAGCGCCGCACGGCCAAGCAAAGCACCGTCAAGCAGATCGAGCAGCTGGTGCGCATCTCCGAGGAGTTCGGCCGCGACATCGCCACCGCCCAGCAGGCGCGCGAGATCTGCCGCATCGGCGTGTTCTACGACACCGCCGACGAGGCGCTGGCCGCCAACGGCTTTGCGCCCAACCGCAAGGGCGGCAACCAGGGTTACCTGCGCAAGTCGCGCTGAGTCGACCGGCCCGTTGAGGGCCATTTTTTTTTGGCCGGCAGTTCCCGTTGCCGGCGCCTGAGACTGGGGAGGTGTCCCGCCATGGCCCCCATGGTTCGCGCGGCCTGCCTGACCAACTACGACGCCGTGGCCCGCAGCGCGGGCCTGAACCCCGTGGCCATGCTGCTCGACGTGGCCCTGAGCCCCCGCGTGCTGCGGTCGCCCGACTGGATGATCCCGGTCGACAAGGTGGGCCGCCTGCTGGAGAACTCGGCGCGCCAGTCGGGCAACGAGAGCTTTGGCCTGTGCATGGCGAGCACGCGGCTGCTGTCCAACCTGGGGCCGGTGGGCCTGCTGATCCGCGACCAGGAAACCCTGCGCGACGCGCTGCACCTGCTGGTGCGCCACCTCACGGTGCTGAACGGCGCGCTGGCCCTGTCGGTGGAAGAGAGCGGCGCCGTCGCCGTGATCCGCGGGCACCTGCTGGCGGGCGGCACGGGCGAGCCCACGCGGCAGCGCGTGGAGCTGGCGCTGGGCGTGATCGTGCGGGCCATCCGCCAGGTGATCGGCCACGACTGGCGCCCGCTTCAGGTCTGCTTCGAGCACAGCGCGCCGCGCGACCTGACGATGCACCACAGGCTGCTGGGCCAGGCGCTGAGGTTCGATCAGGACTTCAACGGCATCATCTGCAGCCAGGCCGACCTGGACCGGCGCAACGAGCTGGCCGATCCCGCCATGGTGCGCTATGCGCAGCAGCTGCTGGAAGCCACCGCGCCGGGTGGCCATGACGACATGGTGGAGCTCGTTCGCCGCGCCGTCGTGCTGCTGATGCCCAGTGGCTGCTGCGGCATCGAGCAGGTGGCCGAGCACCTGGGCGTGGCCCCGCGCACCGTGCAGCGGCGCCTGCTGGCCGGCGGCCAGCCCTTCTCCGGGCTGGTCAACCACATCCGGCGCGAACTCGCCATCCGCTACGTGAACGAAAGCCGCGTGTCCCTCACCGAAGTGGCCGCGCTGCTGGGCTTTCAGGCCACCAGCAGCTTTTCACGCTGGTACCGCGCGCAGTTCGGCCACAGTGCGCAGCAGGCGCGTGCGTCGATGCTGGCGGCATAAAAAAACGCGGACAGCTTGGCTGTCCGCGTACCCTCCCTGGGTAAAAAACTCCAGCTTTGAATGCGTCAGTCCACCGAGATGTTGGAATCCTTGGCAATGGACGCCCAGGTGTTCACATCCTTGGCGATGATGGCCTTGAACTCGTCCGGCGAGATCGACGGTGGCGGTTCCAGGTTCAGGCCGGCAATGCGCTTTTTCATCGCATCGGACTTCTGGATCTTGTTGATTTCCGTGTTCAGGCGCTGAAGAATCGCCGGCGGCAGCTTGGCCGGGCCGAACACGCCGAACCAGCCCACGGCGTCGAAGGGGTAGCCCTGCTCGCCCATGGGCGCCACGTCGGGCGTGCGCGGCACGCGGTTGTTGCCGCTGATGGCGATGGCCTTGATGCGCTTGGTCTCCAGCATCGGCACCGGCGTGCCGGGGTCGGTCTAGCCGAAAGGCAGGATGCCCGACACCAGCTCGTTGACGATCTGCGGCGTGGACTTGTAGGGCACGTGCGCCATCTCCAGCCCGGCGTTCTTTTTCAGCCACTCCATGGTCAGCTGCCCCGACGAGCCCACGCCCCAGGTGCCGTAGCTGTACTTGTTGGGGTTGGCCTTGACGTAGGCCACCAGTTCCTTCAGGTTGTTGACCGGCACGTCCTTGTTCACCAGCAGCAGGATGCCGCCGGCGGCCGTCTGGGCGATCGGCGCCAGGTCCTTCACCGGGTCGTACGACATCTTCTTCAGCACCGCGGGTGCCACGGCGACGAAGGAGGCGTTGGAATACAGCAGCGTGTAGCCGTCGGGCTTGGCGCGCGCCACGGCGGAGCCGGCCAGCATGCCGGTGCCGCCGGGCTTGTTGTCCACCACCACGGGCTGCTTGAGCACGGCACTGAGCTGCTGCGCCATCTCGCGCGCAGCCAGGTCGACGCCGGAGCCGGCGGCCGAAGCGACGATCACGGTGATCGGGCGGCTGGGCCAGACATCGCCCGACTGCGCATGGGCTGCCAGGGGGGTGACGGCGGCCATCAACAGGGCCAGGGTCAAGCGGCGCTTGAAAAGAGGGGGTTTCACGATGGATGTCTCCTTGAGGGCTTTGTTTTGAAAAGGGTGGGACGGCGCTTGCTGGCGCTTGGCCATCAAGCGGCCGTGCCGGACCGCCGCAGCGGTCGGCACGGTTGGCCCCGGTTGGGGGTGTGTCAGTCCATGTTCGGCTTGCGCAGGAAGCCCTGGTGGCCGCCCTTGCGGTTGGGGGCGAAGCCGTTGGCTTCCAGCGTTTCTTCCACGGTGTCGTAGAACACGCCGATCTTGCAGATTTCGCGCGCCTGCTTGGCGGTGGCGATGGGGCGGCCAAACTCGCCGGCGATGCGCACCAGCTGCTGGATCTGCTCCACCGAGGTGGCCTTGCCCGAGCGGTCCTGCTTCCACAGCACGTCCTCGATGCCGCAGCGCACGTGCAGGCCCAGGGCCATGCCGATCATGTTGATCGGCAGCACGTTCAGCACCGAGCTTTCCACCGTCACCACCGCGCCATCGGGCACGGCGCGCAGCATGTTGGCCAGGTTGTAGATGTTGGCCTGGTCCATGCCGCCGCTGATGGCCACCCAGTTCATGACCAGCGGGCCCTTGTAGACACCGCGGCGGATCATGCGCTCGATGGTCTCGAAGCTGTTGATGTTGTAGACCTGAAACTCGCTCTGGATGCCGGCGGCGGAAAGGCGGCGGATGTGCTCCTCGACAAAGCTGGGGTTCGAGGGCACGATCATGTCGCGGTAGGTGTTGTACAGGTGCGGGAAGCCGCGCGACACGCCCTTGAAGTCGTCCACGCCGGCGTGCTCGGTCACGTTCATCTGCGTGGTGTTCACCGTGACGGTGACCTGGTCGGGCTTGGGGTCCAGCTCGGCCAGCATGTGGCGCGTGTCGTCGCTCAGCCACTTGGCTTCGCCGTCGGGGCCTTCCGGCGCAAAGCTGATCGAGCCGCCGACCTGGATGATCATCTCGGGCACGGCCTTGCGCACGCCAGCGATCAGCTCGTTGAACATCGACAGGCGCTTGCTGCCGCGGCCGTCGGGCTCGCGCACGTGCAGGTGCAGCACGGTGGCGCCGGCTTCGTAGCAGTCCACCGCCTTCTGGATCTGCTCTTCCATGGTCACCGGAATGTCCTCCGGGAAGTCGGCGGGAATCCAGCCCGGCGCGTAAGGCGCGGCGGTGATGATCAGCGGATCCTGGTTCTCGGGGTAAAGGTGGCCGTCAAGAAAGTTCATGGCTTGTCTCCTGGTTGGGGTCGTGGGTAGTGGCTGGCTTCGCCCGGCAGGCGCACCAGCGCTTGGACACGCCATGGTTGCGCATCACCCCAAGTTCGGCTTGATAAAACGCGCCACCCGCTTGACTATTCGCGACGTGCGCCCGCGCGCCGCCGGCGCGCTCAAGGACTTGCGCAAGCGCGCCGTCCGCTCGCCCCCGGGGCGCTTCAGCGCGGCTTGTCGGGGTGGTGCAAAGAGGCCGTGCCGTTGCGGCGCCACAGCTCCGGCGGGCAGCCGAACTGGGCGCCGAACCAGCGGGTGAACGCGCTCTGGCTGCTGTAGCCCAGCATGGCGGCAATGTCGCCCAGCGAGTGGCGCGGGTTGCTCAGGTAGCGCCCGGCCAGATCGCGCCGCACCTCGTTGAGCAGTTGCTTGAACGTGACCCCTTCGGCATCCAGTGCGCGCTGCAGGGTCCTGACACTCCAGCCCAGCCCTTGCGCAATGGCCTTGCAGTTGGCCCGGCCGACCGGCAGCATCAGGTAGATGGCCTTGCGCACGACCTGCTCCATCGAGCGCTGATGGGACGGTGATTCAGCCGCCAGCATGCGCCGGGCGTAGTCTGCCAGCCTCGGGTCGGCACCGGGATTGGCCACGTCCAGGTCTTCGGCGCGGCACACCAGGCCGTTGAAGGCGGCGTCGAACTCGACGCGGCACTTGAAGAAATGGCGATGAAACTCGGTGCTGGCCGGCGCGCGGTGCACGAAGTTGGCGCTGATTGGGCGCCAGCGCTCACCCAGCAAGGCCTCGCCCATGCGGTACAGCACGCCGATCGCCAGCTCGATGGACTGCGTGCCGGGCGCGGGCGTCACCAGCTCTTCGCGCAGGATGACCAGGGGGCCTTGTTCCTCGACATGGATGGCCAGCCGCTCGTTGAGCAAGTGCAGGTGCTCCACCAGGGTCAGCAGCACCTCGCGCAGCGTGGGCTGGTGCATGAGCAGCAGGCCGATGACGCCGAAATTGGACAACTGCCGCCGGGCCGCCATGCGCAGGCCCACGGACTCGCAGCCCGAGGCCCGGGCGGCGTCCTCCAACACGCGGCCAGCCCGGATGGCGTCGATCAAATGATCGGGGTGCCGCAGCACCTGCGCGCTGAAACCAGCCTGGCGCAGCAGGGCGTCGGGATCGCAGCCCAGCTCGCTCACCACTTCCGAGAAGTTGGTCAGCGCGGCCGCACGAACCAGTGCCGTCATGCGTATTTTCCCTAGGTAAGGCCTGGCATCAAATGTACACGAGCTGGCGTGCATTGCAAAAGCCAAGCGCAAAACCGCCCCTACAGTTGTGACACAGATCAAGAGCTCATCAAGGAGCCTCACGTTGTGACCCCAGCTCAGGCGCCATCGGTGCCGGGTGCCGGCCAACACTGGAGACAAACCTCTATGCAAGTCGAACCCCTGACCTGCGTCATCGGCGCGGAACTGAGCGGCATCAGCCTGGCTGACGCGGCGCGCGATGACGACCTGTTCGGCGAAATCAAGGCGCTGCTGCTCAGGCACAAGGTGCTGTTCCTGCGCGACCAGGACATCAGCCGCGCCGACCACGTGGCGTTTGCGCGCCGCTTTGGCGAGCTGGAGGATCATCCCGTCGTCGGCAGCGACCCCGAGCATCCCGGCCTGGTGCGCATCTACAAGTCGCCCGAGGTGCCCAACGACCGCTACGAGAACAGCTGGCACACCGATGCCACGTGGCGCGAGGTGCCGCCCATGGGTTGCGTGCTGCGCTGCATCGAATGCCCGCCGGTGGGCGGCGACACCATGTGGGCCAACATGGCCGTGGCCTATGAGCGCCTGCCCGACCACGTCAAGGAAGTGATTGCGCCGCTGCGCGCCCGCCACAGCATCGAATGCACCTTCGGTGCTGCCATGCCCATCGACAAGCGCCTGGCACTGAAGGCGCAGTACCCGGATGCCGAGCACCCCGTGGTGCGCACCCACCCCGAAACCGGCGAGAAGGTGCTGTTCGTGAACGGCTTCACCACGCACTTCACCAATTTCCACACCCCGGCCAATGTGCGGGTGGGGCAGGACTTCACCCAGGGGGCGTCGTCGCTGCTGCAGTACCTGATCAGCCAGGCCGCCATCCCCGAATACCAGGTGCGCTGGCGCTGGCGGCCCAACAGCGTGGCCATCTGGGACAACCGCGCCACGCAGCACTACGCGGTGATGGACTACCCACCCAGCCATCGAAAGATGGAGCGCGCCGGAATCATCGGCACCCCCACTTTCTAAGCCCCCGACCAGCAGTCCGCGCAGGGCGCCGCCGCGCCCTGGGGCTGGCTGTCGCCCGACGACTTTCCTTTCTCAACCCAAGCACGCTACTTCCATGAAAAAAGATATCGCTGTCATGACCGTCCTGGCCCTGTCCGCTGCCACGGTGTCGGCCCAATCCTCCGTCACGCTGTATGGGGCCGTCGATGGCGGCATCGGCCGCGTCAACGCCGTGGTGCCCAACGGCAACGACGACAACGGCAAGATCCAGATGATCGGCAGCAGCCTGATGAACAACGCCTCCAGCCACATCGGCCTGCGCGGCGTGGAAGACCTGGGCGGCGGGCTCAAGGCGGGCTTCGCCTTCGAAACCAACGTGGACCTGGACCAGGGCAACAACCTGACCACCGGCGGCGGCTTCTGGGGCCGCACCTCCAGGCTGTGGCTGGAGGGGCCGTGGGGCACCTTCCAGCTGGGCCGCACCTACACGCCCTCGTTCTGGGCCTTGGTCGGCTGGCAGCTCACCGGCGCGGCCACCTACTCGGTGGTGGGCAGCACCTACAGCTGGACCGGCGCGGTGCGGGAAAACAGCCTCATCAGCTACCGCACGCCGGGCATCAACGGTTTCAGCGCCGAGCTGGGCTACGTGATGAAGGCCGACAAGGTCGTCGGCGGCCAGCAGCGCGCCAAGTGGGATGTCAACGCGCGCTACGCCCGCGGGCCGGTGGCGCTGGGCCTGGGGGTGAACCGCCTCCAGGGCTCCAAGACCAACTATGTGCTGGGTGGCAAGTACAACTTCGGCACGTTCACGGTTGCGGCGTCCTACAACCAGACGGCGCGGGTCAACGCGCTGCGGCGCGGCTTCTCGCTGGGCGGCCAGGCGCGCTTTGGCGCCACCACGCTCACGCTCGACGCCACCCGCGACACCCGCAACGACTGGGCGGCCAAAAAATACACCAACGTCCTGACCGAAGGTCGTTACGCCCTGTCCAAGCGCTGGTGCGCCTGCCGGGCGAAGCCAGCCACTACCCAC
>JAEXBL010000156.1 GCA_023394015.1 Pseudomonadota bacterium
CACCCCCACCCACTCCTACCGCGCCACGCTGGTGCCGGCCGACCTGCCTGCCGAGGACGTACAGGCCAGCGCCGACGCCGGCGCCCTGCCCACCCTGCGCCTGCGCGCCACCGACAGCGACCACGCCCGCCGCGCCGCGCGCGCCGCATCGGGCATGCGCGTTCTCAACGTCGAGCGCATCGAGCCGGCCGCGCCGGCCGAGGCGGCCTGATCGGCACGGCCACCGGAGCACGGCAGACATGAGCCACCACGTCGACTGCCCCGACTGCAAGGGCGCCATGCGCATCCGCAGCAGCTATGCCGTGGGCGACACCATGCGCCGGCTCACCTACCAGTGCCTGAACGCCGAATGCGGCGCGGCGTTTGCAGCCAGCATCACCGTGGACGCCCGGCTGAACATGCCCAGCAACCCCAGCACCACGGTGCTGATTCCGATCAGCAGCCACCTCAGCCGCGCCCGCATCCGCGAGCTGATGAACCTGGCGCCCGTCATCGACTACGTGCCCCGCAGCCTGCCGCCAGCCAATGGCGAGCTGTTCGAGGCGCGTGACGGGCCGCCGCTGCCGCAGGGGGCCTAGCCACCCAGCACAGCCCCGCCCGCGCCACCCCCACCAACCCCGCCGCCTCGCAGCCATTTCAGATGGCCGCGCGGGTCGGCTCACGCCCAAAACGGCCAACCCCTGGAGATCGAGCATGCATTTCCTCATCAAACACACCAGCCTCGCCGGCCTGCGCACCGAGCTGGTGACGATTGCACGCGACGGCGCCGACGCCCACGCCCGCGCCCTGCGCCTGCTGGGCCCGGCCCTGGCCTGCACCTGCCTGTGCCTGCACCGCCTGAGCCCCGCGCAGCGCAGCGCCATCGGCGCATGAGCCAGCAGCCGCCCCCAATGTGCGAGCACCTGCAGTCGGTGCTGGCCGCGCAGCGCCGCATGCGCCAGGCCGCCGAGGCCGAGGCGGCGGTGGCGCGCATGACCGCCCAACCCGCCAGCCCCACGCGCCCGCCCACCGAGGCCGAACGCGAGGCCCTGCGGCAGGCCGCCCAGCGCCTGCTGGAGAGCGGCACCGCCACCCACCAGTGGGGCCGCCTGGGCGAGATGGAGCGCCAGCTCATCGTGGTCTATGCCGGCCTGCGCGACAGCAACCCCGGCGAGCGCGTCAGCAGCATCGCCGACCGCGGCTGGACCGAGTTCACCCAACCCGAGCGCACCGCCATCGCGCAGGCCGTGCGCCTGCTGCTGCGCCGCCTGGGCCGCATGAACGGCCTGGCCAGCGGGCGCTGATGGAGCAAACCCCCATGAAAACCTACGAGCAGTTTCTGGCCGAGAAGATCAGGCTGGCCCAGTTTCGCGGCTTCGACGTGGCCGCTGACGAGATCAACCCCACCCTCAAGCCGCACACGCGCGACATCGTGAAGTGGGCGCTGCAGGGCGGCAACCGCGCCATCTTCGCCTCGTTCGGCCTGCACAAGACAGCCACCCAACTGGAGCTGATGCGCCTGATCGGCGTGCACCGCCCCGGCCTGCGCCTGCTGGTGATGCCGCTGGGCGTGCGCCAGGAGTTCCGCGCCGACGCCGAGCGTCGCTTCACCGGCGACCACACCATCGACCTGCGATTCATCCGCAGCGACGCCGAGATCGACGACGAGCGCACGATCTACATGACCAACTACGAGAGCGTGCGCGAGGGCAAGATCGACGTGGCCCGGTTCCGCGCCACCAGCCTGGACGAGGCCAGCGTGCTGCGCAGCTACGGCAGCAAGACCTATCAGGAGTTCCTGCCCGCGTTCGCGCCGGTCGAGTTCAAGTTCGTCGCCACCGCCACGCCCTCGCCCAACCGCTACAAGGAGTTGATTCACTACGCCGGATACCTGGGCGTGATGGACACCGGCCAGGCGCTGACCCGGTTTTTCCAGCGCGACAGCGAGAAGGCCGGCAACCTCACCCTATACCCGCATAAGGAACAGGAATTCTGGCTGTGGGTGGCCAGCTGGGCCGTGTTCATCCAGCGCCCCAGCGACCTGGGTCACAGCGACGACGGCTACGTGCTGCCGCCGCTCGACGTGCGCTACCACGAGCTGCCCACCGACTACGAAACCGCCGGCACCGAGAAGAACGGCCAGGGTCTGCTGGTGCCCGACCTGGCCATGGGCCTGTCCGCCGCCGCCGCAGAAAAGCGCAACAGCCTGCCCGCCCGCGTGGCCAAGGTCAAGGAACTGATCGACGCCGACCCGCAGGATCACTTCATCGTCTGGCACGACCTGGAAGATGAGCGCCACGCCATCCAGCGCGCCATCCCCGAGGCCGTCAGTGTGTGGGGCACGCAAGACCTGGACGAGCGCGAGCAGCGCATCGTGGATTTCAGCGACGGCAAGCACCGCATCCTGTCCACCAAGCCCATCATCGCCGGCAGCGGCTGCAATTTTCAGCGGCACTGCCACCGCGAGATTTTCGCGGGCGTCAATTTCAAATTTAACGACTTCATCCAGTCGATCCACCGCGTGCAGCGCTTCGGCCAGCAGCACCCGGTGCGCGTGGACATCGTTCACACCGAGGCCGAGCGCGAGGTTCTGAAAACCCTGCAAGACAAGTGGCGCCAGCACGACGAGACGCAGGTTCGCATGGCCGAGATCATCCGCACCTACGGCCTGGGCCAGCTCGCCATGCAGGACACGCTGGCGCGCTCCATCGGCGTCAAGCGCACCGTGGTCAAAGGCGACCTGTTCGAGGTGGCGCACAACGACTGCGTCGAAGAAGCGCGCCTGCAGCCCGGCAACTCGGTCGACCTCATCGTCACCAGCATCCCGTTCGCCAACCACTACGAATACAGCCCCTCATACAACGACTTCGGCCACACCGATGACAACGCGCATTTCTGGCGCCAGATGGACTACCTGACGCCCGAGCTGCTGCGCATCACCAAGCCCGGCCGCATCTATGCCTGCCACGTGAAGGACAGGATCCTGTTCGGCAACGTCACCGGCGCCGGCGTGCCCACCGTCAGCCCGTTCCACGCCGAGGCCATCTTTCACGCCATTCGCCACGGCTGGGACTACATGGGCATGATCACCATCGTCACCGACGTGGTGCGCGAGAACAACCAGACCTACCGCCTCGGCTACACCGAGATGCGCAAGGACGGCAGCAAGATGGGCGTGGGCTCGCCTGAATACGTGCTGCTGTTCCACAAGCCACAGACCGACCGCTCGCGCGGCTACGCCGACACCCCCATCAAGAAGGCGGCCGAGGACTACAGCCTCGCCCGCTGGCAGGTCGATGCCCATGCGTTCTGGCGCAGCAGCGGCAACCGCCTGCTCACCGCCGACGAGCTGGCCAGCTACGGCCCCGACAAGCTCGCCAAGCTGTTCACCGCGCACAGCCTGAGCACCGTCTACAGCTACGACGATCACGTGCGCATCGGCGAGGCCCTGCAGGCGCGCGGCGCCCTGCCCAGCACCTTCATGAGCCTGGCCCCCGGCAGCCACCACCCCGACGTGTGGCACGACGTGGCGCGCATGCGCACGCTCAACGGCGAGCAAAGCAGCCGCGCGGTCGAAAAGCACGTCTGCCTGGCCCGTGGTTCGCTGGTGCTGACACGGCGCGGGTTCGTGCCCATTCAGGATGTGATCGTCGGCGACATGGTGCTGACGCACGAGGGCCGCTGGCAACCTGTTGAGGTGGTGGCTAACACCGGCGTGCGCCCCGTGGTCAACCTGCGCGCGCAAGGCGTCGCGGCGCTCGCATTGACGCCTGAGCACAAGGTATGGGCGCGCAAGTCCGCCTGGGCGCGCGCGCGCGACGGTGCGGAACGAGCAACGCCAGATTGGATTCGCGCCGATGAATCGGTGGGCGGCTATGTCAACCTGAAACTGCCCCCGATTGAGGACAGTCCCATGACGGAGCGCGAGTGCTGGATTCTCGGGCGCTGGCTGGCAGATGGCCACGTGGGCACGCGCGGCGATTTCCACGTAAGCGTCGGCGCCGACAAGATGGCTGAGTTCGAGGCCATGGCAGGCGAACACGCTGGCACCCAAGCGGAGCGCACGGCGACGCAAGTGCGGCTCAAAAGACTGAGCCCATCCCTGATCGAAGCGCTGTGGAACTGCGGCCATGGCGCCGCTGAAAAGCAGGTGCCGGCCGATCTTCTGGCGCTGCCTCGACACAAAGCCGCCGCACTGCTGGCCGGCTACCTGTCGGGAGATGGGCACCTGGTCAAAGACCGCGCCACGTGGATGGCCACCAGCGTGTCACGTGCCCTGCTGCTTGGCGTGGCCATGCTGGCTCAACGAGTGCACGGAGCCATTGCCACCCTGCGCCCCGGCCGCCAAGCCGGAACGAGCGTCATCGAAGGCCGGACAGTGCAGACGCAGCAAGAGTGGGTGCTGTCGTTCGACATGCCAGGGGGCCGGCGCAAGGCGCCATTCCTGCTTGACGACGGAGCGTGGAAGAAGGTGCGCAGCGCTGACGCGGCAGGCGAAGTGGAAACGTGGTGCCTGCGCGTTGCCGAGGATGCCAGCTTTACCGCCGAGGGCTGCATCGTGGCGAATTGCCCCCTGCAGTTCGACATCGTCGACCGCCTGATCGACCGCTACAGCAACCCCGGAGAGCGCGTTTACGACCCGTTCTGCGGCCTCGGCACCGTGCCCTACCGCGCCATCCTGAAAGGGCGCACCGGCGGCGGCTCCGAACTCAACGCCAGCTATTTCGCCGACCAGCTGCACTACCTGCGCGCCGCCGAGCGCGAGGTCAGCATGCCCACCCTGTTCGACCTGGAGGCCATGGACGAGCAGCAGCAGGAAGGGGCCGCCTGAGATGCGCTACCTGTCCGTCTGCTCCGGCATCGAGGCCGTGGAGGCCATTCCATGCTGACCGACGCCGCGCAGGGCTGGCCCGCATCGCCATTCGATGACCCGTTCGACGGCGCCATCTTCCTGGCGCCCGACCGCGAGGCGCAGCACCGATGCGAGCACGCGGCCAACTGCCGCGCGCGCATCGCGCCGCAGGGCAGCGCCGACGCGACGGCCTGCGAGATCATCGAATGGTGCG
>JAEXBL010000157.1 GCA_023394015.1 Pseudomonadota bacterium
CACCCACCACCACGACCAGGTGGCCACCGGGCCGATCTCCTGCCATTTCATCAGCAACAAAATGATTCCGAGCCCCAGCAGGTACATGGTTTTTCCTTGATGTGCGCCAGTTTTTGATAGGCTGTCCGGTCAACCGACCGAATTAGAATGGCGTTGAACGACTGTAGCGCAACCCTCACGATGGAGATATGACGATGAAGCGTGTTCTGATGACTTTTGCCGCCTTGGCTGCCGTCACCGCCGCTGCCCCGGCCATGGCCGACGAGGCGATGGCGAAAGCCAAGAACTGCATGGCCTGCCATGCGACCGACAAGAAGCTGGTTGGCCCCTCGTACAAGGATGTGGCCAAGAAGTACGCTGCCGACGCCAAGGCTGTCGAGAACCTGGCCACCAAGATCCAGAAAGGCGGCTCGGGCGTGTGGGGCGCGGTGCCGATGCCTCCCAACGCCAACGTGAACGCCGAGGAAGCCCAGAAGCTGGCCGCCTGGGTCATGTCCCTGAAGTAATTCCCGCTGCCTCGACACAAAAAAGCCCGCGATCTTCGCGGGCTTTTTGTTGGGGTCCAGCAACGCGCAAGGCTGGCCCCCTGCGGGCAGGCGCCGCGAGCCGTGCCGGGCACGGCCCCTGGCGCGCTCGGCCAGCCCGCTCAGTAGCGCTGATCCAGCTGGGTCAGGATGGCGGGGTTTTCCAGCGTGCTGGTGTCCTGCGTGATCTCCTCGCCCTTGGCCAGGCTGCGCAGCAGGCGGCGCATGATCTTGCCGGAGCGGGTCTTGGGCAGGTTCTCGCCGAAGCGGATTTCCTTGGGCTTGGCGATGGGGCCGATCTCGTGGGCCACCCAGTCGCGGATTTCCTTGGCGAGCTGCTTGGCCTCGTCGCCTTGCGGCAGCGGGCGCTTGAGCACGATGAAGGCGCAGATGGCCTCGCCGGTGGTCTCGTCGGGGCGGCCCACCACGGCGGCCTCGGCCACCAGGTCGGTCTTGGCCACCAGGGCCGATTCGATCTCCATGGTGCCCATGCGGTGGCCGGAGACGTTCAGCACGTCGTCGATGCGGCCGGTGATGCGGAAGTAGCCGGTCTCGGCATCGCGCACCGCGGCGTCGCCCGCCAGGTAGTAGCCCTTCAGTTCCTCGGGGAAGTAGCTCTTCTTGAAGCGCTCCTCGTCGTTCCAGATGGTGCGGATCATGCTGGGCCAGGGCTTCTTGATGACCAGGATGCCGCCCGAGCCATGCGGCATCTCGTTGCCGGACTCGTCGACGATGGCGGCCTCGATGCCCGGCAGCGGCAGCGTGCACGAGCCCGGCACCAGCGGCGTGGCGCCCGGCAGCGGGTTGATGACGTGGCCGCCGGTTTCGGTCTGCCAGAAGGTGTCGACGATGGGGCAGCGCTCGCCGCCGACGTGGGTGTAGTACCACATCCAGGCTTCGGGGTTGATCGGCTCGCCCACGCTGCCCAGCAGCCGCAGGCTCGACAGGTCCCAGTTCTTGGGGTGCACCTTCTCGTCGGAGTCGGCGGCCTTGATCAGCGAGCGGATCGCCGTCGGCGCGGTGTAGAAGATGCTGCACTTGTGGCGCTCGATCATCTGCCAGAAGCGGCCGGCGTTCGGGTAGGTGGGCACGCCCTCGAACACGATCTGGGTGGCACCGGCGGCCAGTGGCCCGTAGGTGATGTAGGTGTGGCCGGTGACCCAGCCGATGTCGGCGGTGCACCAGAACACGTCTTCGGGGCGGATGTCGAAGGTCCACTCCATGGTCAGCTTGGCCCACAGCAGGTAGCCGCCGGTGGCGTGCTGCACGCCCTTGGGCTTGCCGGTGGAGCCGGAGGTGTAGAGCACGAACAGCGGGTGCTCGGCATCGACGATCTCGGGCGGGCACTCGCTGCTCTGGCCTTCCAGCATCTGGGTGAAGGTCTTGTCGCGGCCCTCGACCATGTTGCAGGCGGTGGCCGTGCGCTCGAACACGAACACGTTCTTGATCGACTCGCAGCCGCCCATGCCCAGGGCTTCGTCGACGATGCCCTTCAGCGGCAGCTGCTTGCCGCCGCGCATCTGGTAGTTGGCGGTGATCACGGCGACGGCGCCGCCGTCGATGATGCGCTCCTGCACCGCCTTGGCCGAGAAGCCGCCGAACACCACGCTGTGCATGGCGCCGATGCGCGCGCAGGCCTGCATGGCGACAATGCCCTCGATGGTCATCGGCATGTAAATCAGCACCCGGTCGCCCTTCTGGATGCCATGGGCCTTCAGGGCGTTGGCGAACTGGCTCACGCGCGTGAGCAGCTCGCGGTAGGTGACCTTGGTGACTTGGCCGTCGTCGGCCTCGAAGATGATGGCGGTCTTGTTCTCGACCGGCGTGCCCATGTGCTTGTCCAGGCAGTTGGCGCTGGCGTTCAGCTGGCCGTCGGCGAACCACTTGTAGAAGGGCTTGTTGGAGTCGTCCAGCACCTGCGTGGGCTCCTTGGCCCAGACCACGTGCTCCTTGGCCAGGCGGCTCCAGAAGCCTTCGAAGTCGCGCTCGGCCTCGTCGCGCAAGGCCTGGTAGGCGTCCATGCCGCTGACGCGCGCCGCCTTGACGATGGCCTCGCTGGGGGGAAATACACGGTTTTCGACCAGAACCGACTGAATGGCGCTCATGGGCCTTGTCTCCTTGATTTATGGGGTTGCTAACAAGAGCGGCTCCCGGCACGCGGCCCGAAACCGGCTTACTTCATCATCCAAGCAGGCTCTTACAAAGCACTGACTCGCACACTTTAGCCGTAAATGCAAGCGTTCAGGCGCCTGTTTCAAGCCTTTTGGCGCCCTGCGGACCAAAGCGGCTGGCGACAGGGCCCCCATGACATGCGCCGATGAGCCCGCGCATCGGCCAGCGCCCTCACACCATGTCCTGCGGCCGCACCCAGGCGTCGAACTGCTCGGCCGTCAGGTGGCCGCTGGCCAGCGCCGCCTCGCGCAGGCTGCTGCCCTCGGCGTGCGCCTTCTTGGCGATCTGCGCCGCCTTGTCGTAGCCGATGTGCGGGTTGAGCGCCGTCACCAGCATCAGCGAGCGCTGCACCAGCTCGTCGATGCGCGCGCGGTTGGGTGCGATGCCGGCGGCGCAGTGGTCGTTGAAGCTGTTCATCCCATCGGCCAGCAGGCGCGCGCTCTGCAGGAAGTTGTGCGCGATCATCGGGCGGAACACGTTCAGCTCGAAGTTACCCGCCGCGTCGCCGATGTTGATGGCCACGTCGTTGCCCATGACCTGTGCGCACAGCATCGTCAGCGCCTCGCTCTGCGTCGGGTTGACCTTGCCGGGCATGATGGACGAGCCGGGCTCGTTCTCGGGAATGCTGATCTCGCCAATCCCGCTGCGCGGGCCGCTGGCGAGCCAGCGCACGTCGTTGGCGATCTTGGTCAGCGCGGCGGCCAGGCCCTTGAGCGCGCCGTGCGCTTGGACCAGCGCGTCGCACGAGGCCAATGATTCGAACTTGTTGGGCGAGCTGACGAAAGGCAGGCCCGTCAGCCGCGCCAGCTCGGCCGCCGTCGCCTCGGCATAGCCCTGGGGCGCGTTCAGCCCGGTGCCCACGGCGGTGCCGCCCAGCGCCAGCTCGCACAGGTGCGGCAGTGCGGCCTGGATGTGGCGCTCGGCGTGGCCCAACTGCGCCACGTAGCCCGAGAACTCCTGCCCCAGCGTCAGCGGCGTGGCATCCTGCAAATGCGTGCGGCCGATCTTGACGATGTCGGCGAAATCGCGCGATTTCTGCTCCAGCGTGCCACGCAGCTT
>JAEXBL010000210.1 GCA_023394015.1 Pseudomonadota bacterium
AGGGTGTGACGATGAATGAAGAACTGCAAGCCCTGCGCCGTGTGGCGCAAATTCTGGCGCGTGTGGCAACGCCGATTGAGCGTCAAAACATCGCCCGCCGCGTAGCGCAAAAAGTCAAAGGCGACGATTCCGAACTGGCGCTTTCGCTGCCCCATGCTGCCGCCTTGTTCTGGCCCGGCGATGCCGAAAGAACAGCCCAGGTGCTGGCGCAGATAGTGCAGGCGTTTGACGCTGGCGAGCTAGGCGGGTTCGTGCCGAGGGAGCACCGTCATATTCTTTTCACAGACCTGACCGTCTGGCCTGATTGCCCGCCGATGGCCGCCGATTCGCCGCTGCGTTACTGGGTTCCGGACGCACCCGAGGAAGCGCCCCAGGCCGCAGCGCTAGGCACTGGTAAACGATGGCTGCCCGAACGTCTGCGGGAGCTTGCCGACTACCGCGAAAAGCACGGCACCGAAGCTGCGGCAACGCATTTTGGAATCACTGGCGCGCGAGTCCGCAAGCTGCTGCCCGGTGAGAAAGTGCCCACGAAAAAAGCTGCCGGTTACAGCGTCTTTACCCACCGCATCGAGTAGCGCAAGGGTTGCGGGAGGGTTGCGCCTGCTGCCCCGAAACCCGCATGGATAAAGGCTTTGCGGGCCGCAATAGGGGTTGCGCGTTGACCGCAGCCGGGGTGCGCCCTGAGAGTTTGCATCAATGCAAGGCCAATCGGGAGCCTTGCAGACCTGCCGAAAGGTCACGATGCAAGTTATCCAATTTCCCCCGTCGATTCGCCCGGCGAAGGCCGCGAAGCTGTTCGACATTGGCGAGGCCACGCTATGGCGCTGGGTGGCCGAACGACGCGACTTCCCGCGCCCCCGCCGCCTGTCTGCGCGCTGCACGGTTTTCGATACCGGCGAGCTGCTGGCATGGCGCGATGCGCAAAAGGTGGAGGTCACGCAATGAACGACACCAGCAAGCAAAAAGCCCCCGGATTGCAGTCCGAGGGCTTTCAAAAAAACACCAGCAAGCCCCGCAATTTTAGCGCGAAAAGCACCGTGACGGAGGCTCAATATGAGCGCATCGTCCGCATGCTTCGCACTGGCGAGAAAAGCACGTTCGATTTTCGCAAGGCTGGGGTTATGGCCCCGGCGGCGCGAATCAAAGAACTGAACGACAAGCACGGCGCATTTATCCCGACTATCGCCTTGCGCGATATGTGGGATGCCGAGGGTTTCTTACATCCGCGCGTGGCCGTTTACGGCATGGTGTCGGAGCCGAAAACCTTCGAGGTACCGGCGTAAGGCCGTTCAATGTCACGAAAGAATCAATTTCGTGATCCGCGCGGGCATTCGATACGCGTCTATAGCGACGTTTTCGATAGCCCCGCGTGGGCGGCTTTGTCGCCTCATGACGTGTTGGCCTATCTGGCATTGCTGCGCGAGTTGAAGGCCTATAACAACGGCGATTTGGCGCTGACGCTCACGCGTGCCAAGCGCTGCGGCATTAACCATCACGTCACGCTCGCGCGCTGTCTGCGTGCGCTGTGTGCTGTCGGGTTAATCGCCATCACCCGAAAGGGCGGCTGTACGAAGGGCGGGCAGCGTTTGCCGACGCTGTATCGCGTGACTGACAGAGAGTGCTTCGACGTGCCAGCAAAGCACCTTGAGGCCATGCCAGCGACGAACGAATGGCGGCGCATCACGTCGCGCGAGCAAGGCTTGGCGTTGATAGCGGCTGCGGAGGCGGCCGTAAAAACAGAAAGCCTAGGACACCGCGTGACAGCTACCACGTCACCGCGTGACACGGTTAAGCCCGAAACCACGTCACCGCGTGACGTATGGGATGGTGAACCACGTCACCGCGTGACTATGGCCGAAAACGGCGCAAACCTAGAGCCGGTGCGGGCTGCGGCCCGATTTGATGGCGAGGCCAAAAAACCAAGCCATAGGACACCGCGTGTACCACCTTTACATATTGCCACCCCTAGAGGTGCAAACGGTGAAGGTGAAGCTACTGCGAAACAGCGGGCGGCACGAACGAGCCGCAAGCAATCTGCGGAGGGCTTGTCCGCCCACGTTTGAGCGCTGGCGCCGCTCGCAAAGGGCACGGCGCGGACTACCCACACTGTTACCCATGCCAAGCCCGAGAACCTTCACCCATTTTTTGAAAGACCGACATGCAGAAATTCACCATTGGAAAACATACCTTTGAAGTCCCCGAGCTGCGCGAAGCCGACGCACTTAAGTCCAGCGGCCCCAAGAACGCAACCGCTGCCGTGGAGGCACTGCAATCGGCGCTGGCCGAAATCAACGCCATCGAGCGCGACACCCGTCTATCCGCGCTGGGGCAAGCTGAAAAGGCCGCACCGCTGCGCGCCGGCATTGTGCGAGGCATCGCGCAGATGGCCGCACTGGCGCGCGAGGATGCCCTAGAGGCAGAGCGCCGCGATGCCGCGCTGACTGCGGTTCCCCCGGTGCCCCCGACTGCTGGCGCCGTGGCCGCAGAAGATGCCGAGGCCCGCGCATGGTGGCGTACCTTGCCGGTCGAGGAGCGCGCCCGGATCATGCAAGAGCTGACGGACAACCCCGAGGCCGCGAAAAAATATGAGCGGCTGCAACTGGCCGTGTTGCGCTCGCCCGTGCCGCTGCCCGACATGGAAGCGCAGCACATGGGCAACCTTTGGGCGCAAACCCAGCGACTGGATAACCCGGCCGAGGCGCTGGCAATCAACAGTCTGCATCGCGCTGCCGATTGGAGCAGCTTGGTATTGGGGCACGTCGGAGGCATCGCCGGGCGCACCGTTGGACTGAGCCGGGCCGAAATTCTGGACGTGCTGACAGCGGCCGGTGGGCTGGCGCTGGAAGGTGCCCATGCATTCGGTTTCAGTGCTGGCGACATTGCCCAAGCGCAGCGCGTGGCAGAGGCCAGAACGGCCGCACAAGGCGCCGCAAAGGCTTGATGCTACCTACCCCGCAGCGGGCGCAAGAAACCCGCTGTAGGGGCTGTAAATGGCTAGAAAGGGCATAGACGATATGACGAAACCCCGCACCAGTCCGAGCAACTGCGCCGCACCCCCGGTGCGATTGCGCTTGCGACTCAACACCATTGATGACGTGAAAGCCGAAATGGCCCGGCTGTACCGTGAAGGCAAGGCCGGCACGCGCGACGTGTCGGATGTGTCCCGGCTGGCGAACGTGCTTGCGTTGTTGGGCCGACTGATTGAAGGCAGCGAATTGGAGCGCCGCCTAACCGCACTTGAAGAAACGGAGGGCCGCCATGCCGCGATTCATTGAACGACTGGCGAAGCTAGAACGCTGCCTAGCACCCAGCACGCTGCCGACGATATTTGTCGTGCCAGACGCGGAGCCGGAGCGCTCGCACGTCCTGGCCGACATTGCCAAGCGCCGCACGCGTGGCGAGAACATCATTGCCATTGGTGAACAAGATGATCCGCTGGCCGCACTTGTGGAGGCATGCTCATGAAAGCACTTGCCCGACGATTGGCCGCTATCGAGCGCAAGCAAGGCCAGCACCAGCGCTACCGCATCGCATGGCCCAGCATGGCCGCTGCCGTGGCCGCTGGTGTTGATTGGCCCATTCTGGTGATTGGCGACACGCTGCCGCGCGACGATTGGGAGATTGCCGCACGCGAACAGCAAGCGGCGTTGCTGCGGGAGGTGCGCCATGAATCGCGGTAGCCGACTGAGGCGACTAGAGCGCCGCCTTGGTGACGTGGTGCCCGTGCTTTTGCTTGGCGATGGCGAAGCGCCGCCGGTTGAAGCGCGCGAGTATTTCAAGCGTCACGGCTGCTATTCAATGGATAGCGTCACTGAAACCAAGAACGGATTGAGTAACGAGGAGGCGAACCATGCGAGCGATTAACGCGCGCCTACGGGCTATCGAGCGCCAGCGCGAGGCCCGCAAGCCGATACCGCCCATCATGGTGCTACTGCCGGGGCAAGACGTCCAAGCGCGCCTAGCCGAATTTCGGCGCGTGCATGGCTGCGAGCCGTGGCGCGTGTTCACCATCAAGCGTGCCAGCGCACGCAAGGACGGCCAGCATGGCGCGGGCTGACGTTGAGGCTGTGGCCGGGGCTGCAATGGCTTGGCACCATGCCCGACTTCGCCGCATCGCCATTGCCAAGCGCGTGCCCGCTGACTGGCGACACCCGCAACACATGGCGGCATCGCATGTGCTGGCCGAAGCACGCAAGGCAGAGGCTAAGGCGCTGGCCGGACTGCGCAAGGCGTGCCGAGCGGCTGATCCGCAGTCCCGCGTGATTGATGTGGAGGCGCGCGAACCCTTGGCTAACCGTTGGCTACCCCATGGGCTGCCCAGGCCATTACATGGCCGTGCCTAGGCTGCTACTCGCAAGCCCTTGCAAGCCCCTTTAACGGGGCTTTTTCGTGGGCGCAAGGACTGCCACGGCACGCGTACTGACGCGTGAGGGACGCGTCACTGTCGCGTGCGGACGCACTGCGAACGCATTGCACCCGCTGTCAATTGCGTGCAAGCGCTGTGCATGCCCGGTGCCGGTTGCTCGCACGCGAATCACGCCACACTGACGGCGCCAGCATGGGTAAAAGCATGGGCAGAAAAGCAAAAGCGCCCCGGAAGGCGCTTGTTTGCTAGTGTTCTGGCGGAGACGGAGGGATTCGAACCCTCGATGAGGCTCTACACCCCATACTCCCTTAGCAGGGGAGCACCTTCGGCCACTCGGTCACGTCTCCAGCAAAGAACGCAGATTATAGCCGCGCTCACACGGCCACGGGTTGGTCGAGGTCGAATGCGCGGTGCAGGGCGCGCACGGCCAGTTCCATGTACTTCTCGTCGATGACGACGGAGGTCTTGATCTCGCTGGTGGAGATCATCATGATGTTGATGCCTTCCTCGCTCAGCACGCGGAACATCTTGCTGGCCACGCCGACGTGGCTGCGCATGCCGATGCCGACGATGCTGACCTTGCAGATGCGCGGGTCGCCGATCACGTCCTCGGCGCCCAGCGCGGGCAGGATCTTGTCCTTGAGCAGGTCCATCGTCTTGGCGTAGTCGTTGCGGTTGACGGTGAACGAGAAGTCGGTCTTGCCGTCCTTGCCGACGTTCTGGATGATCATGTCGACCTCGACGTTGGCGTCGGCCACGGCGCCCAGGATCTGGAAGGCAATGCCCGGCTTGTCGGGCACGCCCAGCACGGCGATCTTGGCCTCGTCGCGGTTGAAGGCAATGCCGGAAACAACGGCTTTTTCCATTTTTTCGTCTTCCTCGAAAGTGATCAGGGTGCCGGAGCGGGCCTCTTCGGCCAGATCGATGTCCCAGGGCGTGAAGCTGGACAGCACGCGCATGGGCACCTTGTACTTGCCGGCGAATTCGACCGAGCGGATCTGCAGCACCTTGCTGCCCAGGCTGGCCATCTCCAGCATTTCCTCGAAGCTGATGGTGGCCAGGCGCCGGGCCTCGGGCACGATGCGCGGGTCGGTGGTGTAGACGCCATCGTCGTCGGTGAAGATCAGCGCCTCGTCGGCCTTCAGCGCCGCGGCCACGGCCACGGCCGAGGTGTCGCTGCCGCCGCGGCCCAGGGTGGTGATGTTGTTGTGTTCGTCCACGCCCTGAAAGCCGGTGATGATGACCACCTTGCCCGCCTCCAGGTCGGCGCGCACGCGGGCGTCGTCGATGCTGTCGATGCGCGCGCGGGTGTAGGCGTTGCTGGTGCGGATGGGCACCTGCCAGCCGGCGTAGCTGACGGCGGGCTGGCCCTCGGCCTGCAGGGCGATGGCCAGCAGCGCCGACGAGGCCTGCTCGCCGGTGGCGGCCAGCATGTCCTGCTCGCGCCAGTAGTCGGGCGTCAGCCTGCCCGGCGCCAGCTCCTTGGCCAGGCCCAGCAGGCGATTGGTTTCGCCGCTCATGGCGCTGGGCACCACCACCATCTGGTGGCCGGCGCGCGCCCATTTGGCCACGCGCTTGGCGACCTGCGCGATGCGCTCGGTGGAGCCCATCGAGGTGCCACCGTACTTGTGAACGATCAATGCCATGACTGTGTTTTTCTGCAAGTGCCGCCGCTTATGAGCTGTGCGGCGGGCAACTGCGCATTTTAGCCGCCGTGCGGCGGCGGATGGGCCGCGTCTTTCTGCCAGGCCAGCACCTCGCCCTGCCGCCGCAACGTGCCGGCGCCGACCTTCAGCGCGATGCGGTGGCCGCGCGTGGTGCAGGCGGCGATCTGCGCCAGCACCGCGTGCATCTGCGCCGTGCTGGCCGCGCCGCCCTGCTGCGCCAGCCAGTGGCGCAGCACATTGGTCTGGCGCGCGGGCGACAAGGCCTGCAGCGCGGCAATGCGCGGCGGCGTGCCGACCGCGGCCAGGTCCTGCGCCGCCAGTTCCTGCAGCAGCGCCTGTGCCTGCGCCGCATGGGCGGCGCTGCGCGCGAAGGTCGTGCGGAACTGAGGGAACGTGGCCTCCAGCGCCGGCAGCAGGCGCGCGCGGATGCGGTTGCGGGTGAAGCGCTCGTCGGTGTTGGTCGGGTCTTCGATCCAGCTTTCGCCCCGCGTGCGCAGCCAGTCGCGGATGGCCGGGCCCGGCACGGGCAGCAGCGGGCGCCAGAACGCCACGGCGCCGCGCTGCCAGCGCAGCGGCATGGCCGCCAGGCCGCCCAGCCCGGCGCCGCGCGACAGCGCCAGCAGCACGGTTTCCACCTGGTCGTCGGCATGCTGCGCGATCACTACGGTTTGAATAGCAGCCTGCGCAGGCTGCTCGAGCGCCAGGGCATCCAAAGCCTGGTAACGCGCGCGGCGCGCGGCGTCCTCCGGGCTGTCGCCTGGGCCCGCACGGGCCTGCACGCGCCGCACCTGCAGCGGCACCCCCAGGCGCTGGCACAGGCGCACGCAATGGCGCTCGAAATCGTCGGCCGCCGCCTGCAGGCCATGGTGGATGTGCCAGGCCCGCACCTGCCCCGGCCAGCGCTCGGCGCAGGCCAGCAGCAGCGCGGTGGAATCGGCCCCGCCGCTGAGTGCCACCGCCAGCGGCAGCGCCGGCGCCTGCGCGGCAAACGCGGCCATGGCGCGGGCGATGGCGTCGTCGTCGGGCGAGGCGGGCGGCGGCGGTGACTGGCGACGGGTCATGGCTGCGCCGATGGTAAGGCGCCGGCCGGCGGTGTAACAAACCCCGCCCATGCGCGCGCCGCCACTTGTCATCCCCGGCGGCGCCCCTACGTTAAGAGGTTCAAGGCCGCGCCGCGGCCTGCACGAGTTGACCGGAGGTGCAAGCGATGTGGAAACTGGGCCGAATCGTTGCGATGTTCCGCAAGGAGTTGCTGATGGCCTGGGCCGTGCTGCGCGATGCGCGCACGCCCGCCGCCGCCAAGCTGACCACGGTGCTGGCCATCCTCTACGTGATCAGCCCGGTCGATCTGGTGTCGGACTTCATCCCGGTGCTGGGCTGGATCGACGACGGCCTGATCGCCTACCTGCTGCTGCAGCTGGCCTTCAGGTTCCTGCCACCCGAGCTGTACGCGGCGCTGCGCGGCAAGGTGGCGTCGCGCTCCCGCCCGGTCGCGCGTTGAACCTGGCGTTGAGCGGATTGGACCAGCCCCGTTGGGGCGCTCCAGCGACGCTCACGCTGAACACCCAACCCCCAACGCCGAACCTCTTCAGGCCGCCTTGGTGTCGTTGAAGCGCCCGTAGCTCATCAGGCGCTCGTAGCGGCGGTCCAGCAGCTCTTTCACCTTCAGGTCGCTCACCTGGCGCCAGGCATCGCCCAGCGCGCGCTTGAGAAAGGCCGACATCTGCCGGTGGTCGCGGTGCGCGCCGCCCACCGGCTCGCTGACGATCTTGTCGACCACGCCCAGCGCCTTCAGGCGGTGCGCGGTGATGCCCAGCGCCTCGGCGGCCTCCTGGGCCTTGTCGCTGGTCTTCCACAGGATCGAGGCGCAGCCCTCGGGGCTGATGACAGAGTAGATCGAGTACTGCAGCATCAGCACCTGGTCGGCCACGGCAATGGCCAGCGCACCGCCCGAGCCGCCCTCGCCGATGATGGTGCTGATGATGGGCACCTCCAGTTGTGCCATCTCGTAGATGTTGCGGCCGATGGCCTCGGACTGGCCGCGCTCCTCGGCGTCGATACCCGGAAACGCGCCCGGCGTGTCGACGAAGGTGAACACCGGCAGCTTGAACTTCTCGGCCGTCTTCATCAGCCGCAGCGCCTTGCGGTAGCCCTCGGGCCGCACCATGCCGAAGTTGCGCGCGGTGCGCTCCTTGGTGTCGCGGCCCTTCTGGTGGCCGATCACCATGCAGGCGTTGCCGTTGAAGCGCGCCAGCCCGCCGACGATGCTCTGGTCGTCGGCAAAGTGGCGGTCGCCGTGCATCTCGACGAAGTCGGTGAAGCAGTCGCGCACGTAGTCCAGCGTGTACGGGCGCTCCGCATGCCGGGCGATCTTGGTGATCTGCCAGGGCGTCAGGTCGGAATAAATGTCCTTGGTGAGCTGACGGCTCTTCTTGTCGAGCTGGTCGATCTCTTCGCTGATGTCGACCGCGCTCTCGTTCTGCACGTAGCGCAGCTCTTCGATCTTGTTTTCCAGCTCCGCGATCGGCTGCTCGAAATCAAGAAAGGTTCGTTTGGCCAAGATGGGCTCCTTGGGTTCGAAACACCCGGCGATGTTACCGGATGTGCATCATGTCAATACGCCACCGGCGTCGGCTCCAGCGAGCGCCACATGTACCAGGTGGCCACGCTGCGCCAGGGCGCCCAGGCCTCGGCCACCTCGCGCGCCTCGATGCGGCTGACCGGCTCGCCCGAGAAGTAGTTCAGGCTGATGCCCTTGATCAGCCCCACGTCGTCCAGCGGCAGCACGTTGGGCCGCAGCAGGTGGAACATCAGGAACATCTCGGCCGTCCAGCGGCCGATGCCGCGGATGGCGACCAGCTCGGTGATGATGTCCTCGTCGTCCATCTGCCGCCACTGGCCCACGCGCAGACGCCCGCTGTCGAAGTGCAGCGCCAGGTCCACCAGGTACTCGACCTTGCGCGCCGACAGGCCGGCGGCGCGCATGTCGTCCACCTTCAGCTTGAGCACCGCCGCCGGCGACATGCGCCGGGGCAGCGCCTCGAAGCGGTTCCACACCGACTGCGCCGCCTTCACCGAGATCTGCTGGCCGACGATGGAGCGCGCCAGCGTCACGAAGGCATCGCCGCGCGACTCCAGGCAGGCGTCGCCAAAGCGCGGGATCAGGCGCTTCATCACCCGGTCGCGCCGCGCCAGGTGCTCGCAGGCATCGGCCCAGAAATCGGGCGTGATGACCTCGACGACTGTTTTTTTTGCAGTTGCCACCGCTTTACCAGCCTGCGCCAGTGGCCCAAAACACCATCAAGCCGCTCACTGCGCCGCCTCCCAGGTGGTGCCGCCGGGCGAATCCTTGAGCACGATGCCGGCGGCCAGCAGCTCGGCGCGGATGCGGTCGGCCTCGGCGAAATCCCTGGCCTGCTTGGCGGCGGCACGGGCCTCGATCCGGGCCTGGATGGCCGCCTCATCCAGCGTGCTGCCGGCGCGCAGAAAGGCCTTGGGGTCGCCTTGCAGCAGGCCCAGCACACGCCCCAGGCTTTTCAGCAGGCCGGCGTCCTGCGCGCGGCGCGTGCGGTTGACCTCGCTGGCCAGCTCGAACAGCACCGCCACCGCCTCGGGCGTGCCGAAGTCCTCGTCCATGGCGGCCTTGAAGCGCGCCGCGTAGGCGTTGGCCCAGTCGATCTCCACCGGCTCGGCGGGCACCGCATCGAGCGCGGTGTACAGGCGCTTGAGCGCCGCGCGTGCGTCCTGCAGGTGCACGTCGCTGTAGTTCAGCGGGCTGCGGTAGTGGCTGCGCACGATGAAGAAGCGGATGGTCTCGGCGTCGAACTGCTCCAGCACCTCGCGGATGGTGAAGAAGTTGCCGAGCGACTTCGACATCTTCTCGTTGTCGATGTTGACGAAGCCGTTGTGCATCCACACCCGGGCCAGCGGCACGCCGTTGGCGCCCTCGCTTTGGGCGATCTCGTTTTCGTGGTGGGGAAACTGCAGGTCGGCCCCGCCGCCGTGGATGTCGAAGGTGTCGCCCAGCAGCGCGCAACTCATGGCCGAGCATTCGATGTGCCAGCCGGGGCGGCCCAGGCCATAGGGGCTGTCCCACTTGGCGCCTTCGGGCTCGGTGGGCTTGGCGGATTTCCACAGCACGAAGTCGAGCGGGTCGCCCTTGCCCTCGGCCACGGCCACGCGCTCGCCGGCCTGCAGCTCGTCCAGCGACTTGCCCGACAGCTTGCCGTAGCCGGGAAAGCGCCGCACGGCGTAGTTCACGTCGCCGTTGTCCGCCTGGTAGGCCAGGCCCTTGTCCTTGAGCTTGCCGACGATGTCCAGCATCTGCGGCACGTAGTCGGTGGCGCGCGGGTCGTGCGTGGGGCGCTCGATGCCCAGCGCGTCGAAGTCGCGGTACATCTCGGCAATCATGCGGTCGGTGAGCTGGCGGATGGTTTCGCCGTTGTCCAGCGCGCGGCGGATGATCTTGTCCTCAATGTCGGTGATGTTGCGCACGAAGGTCACGCGGTAGCCGCTGGCCTTGAGCCAGCGCTGCGCCACGTCGAAGGCCACGGCCGAGCGGGCGTGGCCGATGTGGCACAGGTCGTACACGGTGATGCCGCACACGTACATGCGCACGTGCCCCGGCTCGATGGGAGAAAAATCAACCAGCCCACGCGACAGCGTGTTGTAGATGCGCAAGGTCATGGAAAGCGGAAAAAAGGGGCCGGCGAACTGCGAATCAAGAATCGGATCGACAGGTTCGGGCGGCAACGACAGCGTTGTGGCGTGGCAGGGCGCGGTGCCCGGCGGTGCAGGGCCGCTTGGCTACAATGCCCCGCAGTATAAGACGCGCTCCCCGCTGCGGGCCCGGCGCGTCTTTTCACCATCGCCCTGGCATGAACCTCCCCCGCTTTTCATTGACGGCCCCGTTCCGCGCGCTGGCGCTGGCCGGCGCCCTGCTGCTGCCCGCCACCGCGGCGCTGGCCGACGAGTACGCCGAGGTGCAGCGCCTGCAGCAAGACGGCCAGACCGCCGCCGCCCTGGAACGCGCCGACCGCTACATCGCCGCCCACCCGCGCGATCCGCAAATGCGCTTCGTCAAGGCTGGCGTGCTGAGCGCCAGCGGACAGGCGGCCGAGGCCGAGGAGCTGCTGCTGCTGCTCACGCGCGACTACCCCGAGTTGCCCGAGCCCTGGAACAACCTGGCCGTGCTGCACGCCGGCCGCGGCGAGCTCGACAAGGCCGACGAAGCCCTGCAGGCCGCGCTGCGCATCAACCCCGCCTACGCCACCGCGCTGGAGAACCTGGGCGATGTGCGCACGCGCCAGGCCGCCGAGGCCTACCAGCGCGCGCGCCAGCTCGACCCGGCCAACACCCGCCTGGCGCCCAAGATCGAGGCCTTGCGCGGCGCCCTGGGCGCACCGGGCCAGCCCGGCGGCTGAGCGGCGCGGCCCGCCCGCGCCAGGGAACTTGCGGCGCAGCCGCCGGCACCAAATCACTTTCCACACCGCCTGCTTCAGGAGTTGCGTTTCATGATCGTTTCAAGAAGAACACTGGCCCGCCTGGCCACCACCCTGGCCGCCACCGCCGCGCTGGGCACTGCCCTGCCCGCCTTCGCCGCCGACCCGCGCGTGAAGTTCGTCACCAGCGAGGGCGAATTCGTGGTCGAGGTCTACCCCGACAAGGCGCCCAAGACGGTGGAGAACTTCCTGCAATACGTCAAGGATAAGCACTACGACGGCACCATCTTCCACCGCGTCATCCAGAGCTTCATGGTGCAGGGCGGCGGCTACGACAAGGACTACAAGCAGAAGCCCACCCGCGCCTCGATCAAGCACGAGGGCCGCGAGGCGCTGGCCAAGGGCCTGAAGAACGCGCCCGGCACCATCGCCATGGCGCGCACGGGCGATCCGCATTCGGCCACCTCGCAGTTCTTCATCAACGTGGTTGACAACAGCCGGCTCGACCCGGTGATCCTGCCGCCGGGCGACCCGGTGACCTTCGAGTTCCAGGGCCAGGTGCAAAAGGACATTCCGCGCAAGAACGTCGAGAACCACCCCGCGCTGTACGGCTACACCGTGTTCGGCAAGGTGGTCAGCGGCATGGACACTGTGGAGAAAATCCGCAACGCGCCCACCGGCTCCGGCGGCCCTTTCCCCACCGATGCGCCGCAGAAGATGGTGGTGATCCAATCGGCCACCCTGGTCAAGTAAACCCTGGAAAAAAGCGAAATGAGCAACCCCCAAGTCGAACTGCACATTGCCGGCCACGGCGTCATCACGCTGGAGCTGGATGAAGCCAAGGCGCCCAAGTCGGTCGCCAACTTCCTGGCCTACGTTAAGGCCGGCCACTACGACAACACGGTGTTCCACCGCGTGATCAAGAACTTCATGATCCCGGGCGGCGGCATCGAGCCCGGCATGAAGCAAAAGCCCACCCAGGCGCCCGTCGCCAACGAGGCCGACAACGGCCTGAAGAACGACCAATACACCGTGGCCATGGCCCGCACCAGCGATCCGCACTCGGCCACGGCGCAGTTCTTCATCAATACCGTCGACAACGACTTCCTGAACTTCAGCGCCCCCACCGCGCAGGGCTGGGGCTACGCCGTGTTCGGCAAGGTGGTGCAGGGCCAGGAGGTGGTGGACGCCATCAAGGCCGTGCCGACCACGCGCAAGGGCTTCCACGACGACGTGCCGCGTGACGACGTGGTGATCGAGAAGGCGGTTGCCCTCGGCTGAGGGCCGCGGCGCCGCCCCCGCCATGACGACCGTGCCCCGGTTCGCCGCGCTGCCCGCGCGTGCGCACTGGCGCACGGTCGATTTCATTTCCGACCTGCACCTGAAGCCCGACGAGCCGCTCACCTTCCAGGCCTGGCAGCACCACCTGCTGCACACGCCGGCCGATGCGGTGTTCATCCTGGGCGATCTGTTCGAGGCCTGGGTGGGCGACGACTGCGCCGTGCCCGGCAGCTTCGAGGCGCACTGCGGCCAGGTGCTGCGCGCCGCTGGCGCGGCCATGGACGTGTTCTTCATGCCCGGCAACCGCGACTTCCTGGTCGGTGCCGACTTCCTGGCGCGCTGCGGCGTGCACCCGCTGGCTGACCCGACGGTGCTCGACTTCGACGGCCAGCGCCTGCTGCTGACCCACGGCGACCTGCTGTGCACCGACGACGTGGCCTACCAGCAGTTTCGCCGCCAGGTGCGCGCGCCCGAATGGCAAAGCGCCTTCCTGGCGCGACCCCTGGCCGAGCGCCAGGCCCTGGCCCGGCAGATGCGCGAGCGCAGCGAGGCGCACCACGCGGCGCAGGGCGTGTACGCCCACATCGACGCCGGGCTGGCGCGCGAATGGCTCCACGCCGCCGCGGCCCGCACCCTCATCCACGGCCACACGCACCAGCCGGGCGACCACGTGCTGGGCCACGACGCTGCCGGCCAGCCGTTGCGGCAGGTGGTGCTGAGCGACTGGCACGTGACGCCCACCGAACGGCGCCTGCAGGTGCTGCGCCTGACGCGCGAGGACGGCCTGCAGCGCCTGGCGCCGGCCGGCGCCTGAAAGCGCGGCCATGCTGAAAGCCCTGACGCGCTGGCTGCGCCGCGCCACCGGCGGGCCAACACCCATCCCCGAGGCGCTGTGGCAAGACACGCTGTCGCACTACCCCTTCCTGGCGCGGCTCTCAAGCGATGACAGCGCCCGCCTGCAGCGCCTGGCCGAGCATTTCCTCGACCGCAAGGAGTTCACCGGCGCCCATGGCCTGGCGGTGACCGACGCCATGGCCGTCGCCGTGGCGGCGCAGGCCTGCCTGCCGCTGCTGTACCTGGCCTCGGCCGACACGCCCGAGGACGCCCTGCACTGGTACGACGACTTCGTCACCATCGTCATGCACCCCGACGAGGCCGTGGCGCGCCGCCAGGCCATGGACGACGCCGGCGTGATGCACGCCTACGACGAGGTGCTGGCGGGCGAGGCCATGCACGGCGGCCCGGTGATGCTGAGCTGGCCCGCCGTGCAGCGCGCCGGCAGCCATGCCGACGCCGACTACAGCGTGGTGATCCACGAGTTCGTGCACAAGATGGACATGCAGGGCGGCGGCGCCGACGGCGCGCCGCCGCTGCCGCGCGGCTTCATGGGCGCGGCCAGCAGCCGCGAGGCCGCCGCCCACTGGTACCGCACCTGGGCGCCGGCCTACGAGCGCTTTCGCGAACAGGTGGTGATGGCCGAGCGCTTCGGCGCGCCCGCGCCCTGGCTCGACGCCTACGGCGCCACCGCGCCGGCCGAGTTCTTCGCCGTCGCCTGCGAGGCGCACTTCGTGCAGCCCGAGCGCTTTGCCGACGAATTTCCTGAGCTCAGCGCGGCGCTGCGCGCGTTCTTCAGGCAGCCGCCGGCCTGAGCCGCCTGGCGCCCTCAGGCCGCGCCAAAGCCGCCGCCGCCCGGCGTGTGGATCTCGAAGATGTCGCCCGGCCGCATCTCGGCGCTGCCGATGTGGCCGAGTTCCTCCACCCGGCCGTCGGCGCGCAGCACGCGGTTGATGCCGACCGCGCCGGCGCCGCCGCCGGCCATGCCGAAGGCGCCGCGCTGGCGGCCGTTGCTGAGGATGCTGGCGGTCATCGGCGCCAGGAAACGGATCCGGCGCACGCCACCGTCGCCGCCGCGCCACTGGCCGTCGCCGCCCGAGCCGCTGCGGATTTCATAGCTCTCCAGCCGCACCGGAAAACGCCATTCCAGCACCTCCGGGTCGGTCATGCGCGAGTTGGTCATGTGCGTCTGCACCACGCTGGTGCCGGGAAAGCCGCCCACCAGCCGGCCCTGCTCGTCGAACACGCCGCCGGCGCCGGAGCCGCCCGAGATGGTCTCGTAGTACTGGTACTGGGCGTTGCCGAAGGTGAAGTTGTTCACCGTGCACTGGCTGGCGCCCATCAGGCCCAGGGCGCCGATGATGGTGTTGGTGATGCAGGTTGAGGTCTCCACGTTGCCGGCCACCACGCTGGCCGGCGGCTGCGGGCGCAGCATGCTGCCTTCGGGGATGCGCACCTCGATCGGCTTCAGGCAGCCGGCATTGAGCGGGATGTCGTCGTCCACCAGCATGCGGAACACGTACAGCACCGCCGCCATGCACACCGCCGTGGGCGCGTTGAAGTTGTTGGCCTGCTGCGGCGAGGTGCCGCTGAAATCCACCGTGGCGCTGCGCGCGGCGCCGTCGATGGTCACGGCCACCTGGATCTGCGCGCCGTTGTCCAGCGGCAGCGTGAACTGCCCGCCCTGCATGCGCGCGGCCAGCCGGGTGATGGCGCGGCGCACGCTTTCCTCGGCGTTGTCCTGCACGTGGCGCATGTAAGCCTGCACCACGTCGAGGCCGAACTGATCGACCATCTTGCGCAACTCCTGCACGCCTTTCTCGTTGGCGGCGATCTGCGCCTTCAGGTCGGCCAGGTTCTGCTGCGGGTTGCGGCTGGGAAATTCGCCGCTGGCCAGCAGCGCCAGCATGGCCTGCTCGCGCAGCTGGCCCCGATCGACCAGCTTGACGTTGTCGATCTGCACGCCCTCTTCCTCGATGCGGGTCGAGAACGGCGGCATCGAGCCGGGCGAGATGCCGCCGATATCGGCGTGGTGGCCGCGGCTGCCAACGTAGAACAAAGGTTGGGCGTTGGGCGTTGAGCGTTGGGCGCCCTGAACTTCACGCTCAACGCCGGACGCCGAACGCTCAGCCTCGATGTACACGGGCGTGATGACGGTGATGTCCGGCAGGTGCGTGCCGCCGTGGTAGGGGTCGTTCAGCACGTAGACGTCGCCCGGCTGCATCTGGCCGCGATTGCGCGCGATCACGGTCTTGATGCTCTCGCCCATCGAGCCCAGGTGCACCGGCATGTGCGGCGCGTTGGCGATCAGGTTGCCCTCGGCGTCGAACAGCGCGCACGAGAAGTCCAGCCGCTCCTTGATGTTGACCGAGTAGGCGGTGTTCTGCAGTTGCAGGCCCATCTGCTCGGCGATGTTCATGAACAGGTTGTTGAACACCTCCAGCAGCACCGGGTCGACCGTGGTGCCCACGGCGTAGGCGACGGCGCGCGGGGCCGTGCGCTCCAGCAGCAGGTGGTCGAAGGCGGTCAGGCTGGCGCGCCAGCCGGGCTCGACCACGGTGGTGGCGTTCTGCTCGGCGATGATGGCCGGGCCCTCGATCACATCGCCCGGGCGCAGGTCGGCGCGCTCGATCAGCGCCGCGTCGTGCCAGGCCGCCATGCCGTCGGCGCCGGCGGTGTACAGGCGCACGGTGTCGCGG
>JAEXBL010000243.1 GCA_023394015.1 Pseudomonadota bacterium
TCTGGTTTGCTCCGAGGTGGTGCTGTACGCCAGCCGATCGCCCAGCGTGGGCCAATCCTTGTCATCTTGAGCTCCCAGCGTGGTCGTTTGACTGCTATTCCAGCGGCCATCACTCATCATGATGTGATAATTGCGGCGGCAACCCAAATACTCAGTGCTTTTGCTGCCGGTGCCACCGGGGTCGCTGGACCAAGGGCTGTTCTTGCTCAAGGTCCGCCGCATATAGGCGTCGGCCTGGCTGAACATGGGGTGTGAGGGCGTTCCGCCAACCGCCCTCAGATTATTGACAAAATCCAGAAAATTGTCCCTGTGCGTCACCCCTGGACTCACGACTGCGTCGATCGGACGCATGGAGTTGGTGTTCATGCTGCTGCTGTTGACGCTCTTGGCATTGGGCGAGCCGCCGTTGTTATGCATGACCTGCCAAGCAATGCGAATCTTGTTCTCTGGAATAAGCTCTCTATCGTTGAATACAGTGCGCAACGCATTTTTAAGAACAGTCAAACGCGGCCTGCTATCTGTTGAGCTCGTCGCCCAGTTCATACTACCCGAGTCGTCAATCGAGATGATCACGTTGGGCGCCACGAAGGCCGACTTGGAGGTGGGCAGCGGCGGTTCTTGCACCAGATCCAGTGCCCAGGTGGCGGAAGGAGTCATTGCGGCACCAATGGCGATGGCCAGCAGGCTCCTCCGGAAAGGCAGATATTTGGTGTGGGGCATGGGATGCTCCTTTAGGGTGAATTCAAGAATAGGGATCAAGCAGTTCGCAATAATTGGTGTCGAGCGCCGGAGGTCGTTGCTGTTCTGGTTTGCGGCGCAAGGATTCAATCTTTCATTCGTTGTCGGGCATAGGTTTGTTGCAGCACGACCTGGGTGCCGGGCCTATTGCCCAGGGCCAAGGCCGTGATGCGGAAGACGACGTAAACGTCCAGGTTCAGTGCCAACTGACTGGAGGCGGCATCCACGATCAGATGGGCACCCTTGGCCTTGTCGCTGTAGCGCATGATCTCGATCCAATACCAGCCGCCTTGCCCAGCCGTGGTATTGGTCAGGATGGGGTTCAATGGGCCGGCAGTGTTGGTGCTGACCGCGCCCGTGTATTGGCCATAGCGTGCGCCGACAGCCATGAGGTCGGACAGCGGCACTTCACCCATGTCTGCCCTGGCAGCGGGCGTGACAGTGGTTGCGGCGGTCGCGTAGTTCCAGAAGTCCTGCCGCCCCACGCGACGTGCGCACAGGCCATCCTTGCAGCGCGTGGGCTCGCTTTCCAGCCTGGTGATCAAGGGGTTGATCTCTTGCGTGTCCCCCGGAAACTGCATCTTGCCGAGGGTGTAGGCGCGGCATGGAGGGCCGCTGCACAAGCTGCCGTTGGCCATTTCGCCACGGATGTCGAGTTCGGCGTCCTGTAGCAGGGCCTGTGCTGCCTCAAAAGCGCGCTGGTAGTCGGCGTCGTTGCCGACGACCAACTCGTTGAACATCGCTGTGCGCGACGCCCACAACGCCAGCAGCATCGAGAGCAAGACGAAGACAATGACGACGAACAGCGCCACGCCCCGCTGGCGGGCGGCAGGGGTAGACCCGCGTCGCCGACCACCGAGGCTGGCCGTGGCAGGAAGGGCGGAAGGGCGCGAGTGGTGTGACATGGTGGCAGGCTTGCAGTGTTCTGTGGTGGCGCGCATGGCTGTCAAGTGCGCTGGTTAGAGCAGGCCCTGGCTGCGCAGCTGGTAGGTGTTGCGAAACAAAAGGTGCATGCGGTTCCTGCGTGCGCCGGTCAGCGTGGTCATGTCCACGGTGTTGCCTTCGCAGTCGGTGTAGCTGGCGCCGGACGGAAGGTTGATGGGCTCGCTGCCGTAGAGCACGAAGCAGACCTGCACGCCTTGCGTGCGGCGCCACTCGAAGGCGCCAGGCAGGTCGTCTGCCTTGAAGTACTGCACCGAAGTCCCGATGCCGCCGCCGACGGTTTGCACGAGGTAGGTGACCTGGAACTGCGCGACGTTTTGAGCAATCGGCTGGGCATTGGCGCCGTTGCCAGCGCATCGAAGCGCATTGTTCGCAAAGGTGAAGATGCTCTCGATTCGCTCGTCGGTTTTCTCATTCTTTGGGAGGCCGACACAGTTGCGCGACAGGAAGTCGGTCCCTACGACCGAATTGCTGGCCCCATCGCCACCCACGAAGACCTCGTCCTTGTAGCGCCGGAACCCGGTGGTAACGGTGTTGTCCCCTCCCGCCAAGGTGTCTTGTTGGTCGAAGCTGTTGCCATCACCCTGCCCGTCGGCCTTGACTTCAAATGCCACGGCGCTGAGCACGTTGCTGCTGTCGGCTCCTGTCGGGTCGGGGTTCAGGTACAGCGAGCCCGCCTGGCGCAGTTGCTGGCCGATCACCCGCAGGACGTAGCTGCCCTGTTGCTGGATGCCGCTGGCGTCGCTCACGGTGCCGGAGACGCCGCGCGAAACCATGACCGCGCCCATGGCGACGGCGACCACCAGCAGACCGATGGCCAGACCGACCATCAACTCCACCAGGGTGACGCCCTGCTGCCGCGACGGGCGCTGGGGAGTGCGCATGGGGAGGCGGCGACGTGGAGGCATGGGTTTCATCATGGGGCCTGCGGTGGTTGTGGGCGTTGTCATGAGCAATAGGCGGTGTTGATACCGCTGGCCGAATACGGCGCGCAGCGCGCTGAAACGGGCAGGTACTGCAGGTGGCAGGTGAACTTGGCGGGGCAGGCGTTTGGGGTGTCGGTGCCGGCGGTGAAGGTGCCGTCGGCGCCACGGAACTGGCTGGCGTCGATGTTTTTCTTGTCGTCCGCGGTCATGCCCTCGCGCTCGTTCTCACGCCAGGCGATGATCACCCCCAGTTGGCGGCGATTGGCGTCAACGGTTTCGCCGGGCGCGAGGAAGATGCTGGCCCGTCCGGCGGGGAGGTTTTGCTCCACGGTCGTCTTCCACTGCTGGAGGTCGAACTTGACTTGCTCGGCAGGCAGGCAGGACTCGGTGGTGCAGTCTTCGGCGGTCATTTCGCTGCCCTTCTCGTCGTAACCGGAGACGTAGTCCTCGATGGTCAGCAGTGCGTTGGGATTGACCTTCATGCGTTCGCTGAAGTCTTCGATCAAACGGATGGCCTGCGCACGGCGCACGCCGGTCTGGGTGTCGCTGAGGGTGCGCATTTGCATGCCCAGAATGCCTAGAATGCCCAAGGCCGACACGATGAGGGCAATGAGGGATTCAAGCAGCGTGATGCCGCGCTGGCGATGTGGCGCAGATGTTTTCATCATGACTCGTCCTTACCGCATGTGGCTTGATCTAATAGGATGGCGCGCACGCGTCCGCCCGAACTCATCCTGACACCGAGCGACGAGGGGTCTGGGCAGGACTTACCTTGGGGCGTGAGGTCGAACCCAAGGAACGCACCGTCCAGCGTGCCCCAGCGGTTGAAGGTGATGCGATCGCCCGTACTGGTTCGTTTGACCTGGACCTTGGCGGGCGTGTCGTAACGCTGAAGGACGTTCGTGGCGGTGCAGGGATTGCCAGTGCAAACTTGCCATCCACACCCCCAGTCCTGGTTGCCACTGGCCGTGGTGCACCCATTGGTGTTGTTGGCCAGCTTCTCGATGTAGACGCCACCGCCGCGCTTGATGGCTTCGGAGCGGGCGAAGTACAGCGTGGACTGCAGCGCCTCGGACACCTGCCGCACACGCCAGCGCTCGATCAGCGGCGTGAAGCTGGGGGCCGCCAGGGTGGCAAGGATCGCCAGGATGGCGATGGTCACCAGCAACTCAATCGCGGTAAAGCCGCGTGGCAGCGGGCGCCTGCGCTGTGGAAGGGGAATGGGGCGATGGTCCATGCGGGCCATGCTACGTGCGCGACGCCCTGAGCGCCGCAGCGTTTGGACGGACGGACGTGTGGCGGGGATGAGCGGTGTGCTGACGCGCGGGGGTGTCAGCGTGCGAGGCCGAAGGTGGCCCCGAACGACTCAGTTCTGGCCCGAGGCCGGCCGCGCGCCACGCAAGAACAGGCGCTCGATGGCCTGCGTGGTCTGTTCGCGGTGGCTGCCGTCGGCCGCGCGCAGCTCGGCCATGGCGCCGTGCAGCATCTTTTGCGTGAGCCCGCGCGACAGGGCTTCGAGCACGGCTTCAACGTCGTCGCCCTTGGCCAGGCGCCGGCGGGCGCGGGCGATCTCGGTGGCGCGCCAGGCGTCGGCCTGGGCGTTGAGTTGCTGGATCAGGGGGACCACGCCGCTGGCCGGGTCGCGCTGGTCGATCCAGTGCATGAAGCTTTGCACGCCGGCGTCGATGATGGCCTCGGCCTGCGCCACGGCGGCCTGGCGGTTGGCCTGGCCGGTTTGCACCACCTGGGCCAGGTCGTCCACGGTGTAGAGGTAGACGTCCTGCAGGGCCTTGACTTCCAGCTCGATGTCGCGCGGCACGGCCAGGTCGACCATGAAGATGGGGCGATGGCGGCGTTTCTTGAGCGCGCGCTCAACGGCGCCCAGGCCGATGATGGGCAGGGTGCTGGCGGTGCAGCTGACGACGGCGTCGAACTCGTGCAGCCGCTCGGGCAGGTCGGCCAGGCGCATCACCTCGCCGCCCAGGCGGGTGGCCAGCTTTTCGCCGCGCTCCAGGGTGCGGTTGGCGATGGCGATGGCCTGGGGTTGGCGGGCAGCGAAGTGGGTGGCCGCCAACTCGATCATCTCGCCGGCGCCGACGAACAGCACCTTGATCTGGCGCAGGTCCTCGAACAGGTTGCCGGCCAAGCGCACGGCGGCGGCGGCCATGCTGATGGAGTGGGCGCCGATGTCGGTGGAGGTGCGCACCTCCTTGGCCACGGCAAAGCTGCGCTGGAACAACTGGTTCAGCGTGGTGCCCAGCGCGCCGGCGTCTTCGGCGGCGCGCCCGGCGTCCTTCATCTGGCCCAGGATCTGCGGCTCGCCCAGCACCATGCTGTCGAGCCCGCTGGCGACGCGGAAGGCGTGGCGCGCGGCCTGGTCGTTCTGCAGCACGTAGGTGTGCTGGTGCAGGGCGTCGGGCGAGACGTCGCCGGCGCGCGCCAGCCAGCCCAGGGTGTGGTCGATCTGCACGTTGTCGGACGCGCAATACACCTCGGTGCGGTTGCAGGTGGAGAGGATGGCGGCCTCGGGGTGGCGGGCGTGCGACTGGCGCAGGCCGTGCAGCGCCGGCGCGATCTGGTCGAGCGCGAACGCAAAACGCCCACGCAGATCCAGCGGTGCGGTGTGGTGGTTCAGCCCCAAAGCCCAGACAGCCATTCACCAGATTATAAAATTTGATGGCACCGGACGTGTTGGGCAGCGGCTTTGCGCTTGACCCGCATCAAGAATATGGACCTGATCGACCTCTTCTGGCACCTGGCGGGCTTTGTGGCGCCGGCGCTGTGCGTGGCGCCACTGGTGGTGGGACTGGCGCATCTGTTGGATGGCAAAAAGTCGCCAGCGCCCAGCTGGCGGGTGCGCCTGATTACCAATTTTGCGGTGTGCCTGGCGGTGCTGATGCTGGGCTTGGCCCTGACCGGGCAGGATGGGCGCATGCTGACCTATGGCGCCCTGGTGCTGGCCAGCGCCACTGCCGCCTGCTGGCGGCCGGCGCGGCGTTGAGCGCGCACGCCTGGCCTTGGGGGCGCAGCGCCTGACGGCTCACACTGGGCGGAACAGGTCCACCCGGTCGGTCACGATGCCGTCGGTGCCCAGCGCGACCAGCCGCTCGGCGGCCCATTCGTCGTTCACGGTGTAGCTCAAGGCGCGCAGGCCCATGCCGTGCACCTGGGCCACCAGGGCCGCGTCCAATAGCGCGTGGTTGCAGACGATGGCGACGCAGCCGAGCCGGGTGGCGATGTCGGCCCAGCCGTCCCACAGCGGTTCCAGCAGCAGGCCGCGTGGCAGTTGCGGGGCCACGGCCAGCGCGCCGTGCAGCGCTTCGGGTCGGAATGAGGTCAGGAGCGGCGGCACGGCGGCGCCTGACCACAGGCGCGCGGCATGCGCGGCCACGGCGCGGCCGGTGGCTTCTTCGGTGCCGGGCGTGGGCTTGATCTCGATGTCCAGCAGGTGGCCGTTGGCCAGGCACCAGCGCGCCAGGTTCTCCAGCGTGGGCAGCGGCTCGCCGGCGTAGGCGCGCGAATGCCAGCCGCCGGCGTCCAGTTGCGACAGTGCCGCCCACGGCTGCTCACCGGCGATGCCGTGGCCGTTGGTGGTGCGCTCCAGCGTGGCATCGTGCAGCAGAAACACCACGCCGTCGCTGGAGAGCTTGGCGTCGCATTCGAACATGCGAAAGCCGTGCTGCGCGCCCAGGCGGAAGGCGGCCAGCGTGTTCTCGGGCGCCAACCGGCCGGCGCCGCGGTGAGCGATCCAGAAGGGGTAGGGCCAGGGCGCCAGCGTGCTCAAGTCGGTTCTCCAAACTTGAGTGGGTCGCGATCAGGCATGGGTGCCGGGTGAGGTCGGGCGTGCGCGGCTGCCAGAAAGGTGGGCGGGCGTCATGCCTCGATGCGCTGCCCGGTGCTCTCGTCGAAGCCGTGCATGCGGTCTTCCAGCGGCAGCACGTGCAGCGTCTGGCCGGGGGCGGGCGGGGCGTCGGTCTCGTGCATGCGCAGAATGGTCCATGGGCCTTGGGCGCCGCCCAGGCGGCCGTAGACCAGGCGCTCGGCGCCCAGCATTTCCACCGTTTCCACCGCCAGCGGCCAGCCGCCGCTGTCCACCAGGCGCAGGTGCTCGGGGCGCACGCCCAGGATCACGCCGTCGCGCACGCCCGCCACGCCGGTCAGCAGGTTCATCGGCGGCGCGCCGATGAAACTGGCGACGAAGGTCGTCGCCGGGCGGTGGTACACCTCTTCCGGCGTGCCGAACTGCTCCATGCGGCCGGCGTTCATCACGATCATGCGCTCGGCCAGCGTCATGGCCTCGACCTGGTCGTGGGTGACGAACAGGCTGGTGATGCCCAGCTCGCGGTGCAGCTTCTCGATCTCCAGCCGGGTTTGCGCGCGCAGCTTGGCGTCCAGGTTCGACAACGGCTCGTCGAACAGGAACACCTGCGGCTGGCGCACGATGGCGCGGCCCATGGCCACGCGCTGGCGCTGCCCGCCCGACAGCTCGCGCGGCTTGCGCTGCAGCAGGCCGCCCAGCTCCAGGATGGCGGCGGCCTTGTCCACGCGGGCCTGGATCTCGGCCTTGGGCATCTTGCGCAGCTTCAGGCCGTAGGCCATGTTGTCGAACACGCTCATGTGCGGGTACAGGGCGTAGTTCTGGAACACCATCGCGATGTCGCGCTCGGCCGGCTCCAGCTTGTTCACCACGCGCCCGCCGATGCTGATGCTGCCTTCGGTGATCTCCTCCAGCCCCGCCACCATGCGCAGCAGCGTCGACTTGCCGCAGCCCGACGGCCCGACGATGACGACGAACTCGCCGTCCTGAACCTCGGCGCTGATGCCGTGGATGACCTGGTTGGCCTTGGCGCCGGTGCCGTAGCGCTTGATGACGTTGTTGAATTCGATTTGAGCCATAAGCAATCAAATACCGGACGCAGAGGACGCAAAGATCACGCAGAGGACGCAGAGAAAGCCATTCTTTGAGTTTCTTTCTTGCGTTCTCTGCGAATCCTCTGCGTCCGGCTGTTCGGGATGTTCATTTTTCCGTGTCCACCAGCCCCTTGACGAACCAGCGCTGCATCAGCACCACCACCAGCGCCGGCGGGATCATGGCCAGGATGGCGGTGGCCATGATGACGTTCCATTCGTTGGCCGCGTCCCCGCCGGCGAACATGCGCTTGATGCCCATGACGATGGGGTACATGTCCTCGCTGGTGGTCATCAGCAGCGGCCACAGGTACTGGTTCCAGCCGTAGATGAACTGGATCACGAACAGCGCCGCCATGCTGGTCTTGGACAGCGGCAGCAGCACGTCCTTGAAGAAGCGCAGCGGCCCGGCGCCGTCGATGCGCGCGGCCTCGGCCAACTCGTCGGGCACCGTCAGGAAGAACTGGCGGAACAGGAAGGTGGCGGTGGCCGAGGCGATCAGCGGCAGCGTCAGGCCGGTGTAGCTGTTGAGCAGGTTCAGGTCGGCCACCACCTTGTAGGTCGGCAGGATGCGCACCTCCACCGGCAGCATCAGGGAGATGAAGATCGACCAGAACACCAGCCCGCGCAGCGGAAAGCGGAAGTACACGATGGCAAAGGCCGACAGCATGGAGATGGCGATCTTGCCCAGCGCGATCACCATGGCGGTGACAAAGCTCACCCACAGCATGCGCCCGGCCGGCGGGATGCGGCTGCCGTAGCTGGTCTCGCCGCCGAACAGTGCCAGCCGGTAGGTGTCCACCATGTGCTGGCCGGGCAGCATCGACATCGGCACGTTCTGCACGATCTCGGCCGAGGTCTGGGTCGAGGCGACAAAGGCCAGGTAGACCGGAAAGCCCACCGCCAGCAGGCCGAGCAGCAGCACGGCGTGGGCGATGAAGGTGGTGCCGGGGCGGTTCGCGATCATGGCGAGCGGCGCCTCAGTAGTTGACCTTCTTCTCGACGAAGCGGAACTGGAACACCGTCAGCAGCACGACGATCGCCATCAGCACCACCGACTGCGCCGCCGAGCCGCCCAGGTCCAGCCCCTTGAAGCCGTCGAAATACACCTTGTAAACCAGGATGGCCGTGTCCTTGCCGGGTCCGCCGTGCGTGGCGGCATCGACGATGCCGAAGGTGTCGAAGAAGGCGTAGATCACGTTCATCACCAACAGGAAGAAGGTGGTCGGCGACAGCAGCGGGAACTGCACGCTCCAGAAGCGCCGCCAGGGCCCAGCGCCGTCGATGGCGGCGGCCTCGATCAGGCTTTTGGGCACCGACTGCAGGCCGGCCAGGAAGAACAGGAAGTTGTAGGAGACCTGCTTCCACACCGCGGCCAGCACGATCAGCGCCATGGCGTGGGTGCCGTTGAGCAGGTGGTTCCAGTCGAAGCCGATCTGGCGCAGGCCCCAGGACACCACGCCGACGGAGGGCGCGAACATGAACAACCACAGCACGCCGGCCACGGCGGGGGCCACGGCGTAGGGCCAGATCAGCAGCGTCTTGTAGCCGGTGGCGAACTTGATCACGCGGTCGGCCATCACCGCCAGCAGCAGCGAGGTCACCAGTCCCAGCGCCGCCACCAGCACCGAAAAGACCAGCGTGGCCTTGAACGAGGCCAGGTAGGTTGCGTCGTTGAACAGGTCGCGGAAATTCTCCAGCCCGACGAACTCGGTGCTGGTGCCAAAGGCGTCCTCGCGCAGAAAGCTCTGGTAGAGCGCCTGCCCCGCCGGCCAGAAGAAGAACACCAGCACGATCGCCAACTGCGGCGCCACCAGCAGCCAGGGCAGCCAGGCGGACTTGAAGCGGACGCGCTTTTCCATGGCTGGGCATCATAGCGACCGCCGGTGACGCTGTAACCGGGTGTTGGCCGGCCGCTACCCAGCCGCCGCCGCTGGCCGGTTGCAGGGTTGGCCGGGCGGGCCTGGCGGTCCGGGGCGGCGCCGTCAGCGCTGCTCGAGCAGCGCCTGGTCCGCCGGGTGCCGCTCGATGTAGCGGGCCACGTAGCTGCAGGTGGGGCGCACGCGGCGGCCCTGGGCACGCAGCTCGTCCAGCGCATGGCGCACCAGTCGGCCGGCCAGGCCCTGGCCTTCGTGGCCGGGTTCGGTCTTGGTGTGCGGCAGGTCGACCACGCCGTCGCCAAGCTCGCGGTAGCTCAGGTGGCCGATGACCTGGCCGTCTTGGCAAATCTCGTAGCGCTGGAGGTCGGGGTTGTGGCGGATGTCGGGCATGGTGGGGCAGGGTGCAGGGTTGGCGATCAGCGGCAGCTTAGGCCAGTTTCGGCGCGCAGCAAAAAGCCCGCCGAGGCGGGCTGCTGCTTTCTCGGCGCCGGGGCGTCAGCGGTTGGCCCGCTGGAAGCGCGCCAGCTGCTCGTTGCCGCGCTTGACGATGGTGTCCAGCGCCTGCTTGGGCGGCGTCTTGCCGGCCCACACGCCTTCCAGCTCCTCGTCGATGATGGTGCGGATCTGCACGAAGTTGCCCAGGCGCACGCCGCGCGACTTGTCGGTGGTCTTGCGGATCATCTGCGTCACGCTGACGTCGGTGCCGGGGTTCTTCTTGTAGAAGCCCGACTGGTCGGTCAGCTCGAAGGACTTGATGGTGACCGGCAGGTAGCCGGTGCGCTGGTGGCTCTTGGCCGCCACCTCGGGCTGGCTGAGGTAGGCGAAGAACTGGCCGATGCCCTTGTATTCGTCGGCCTTCTTGCCGGCCATGGCCCACAGGCTGGCGCCGCCGATCACGGTGTTCTGCGGCGCGCCGGGCACGTCGGGGTAGTAGGGCAGGGTGCCGATGCCACTGGCGAACTTGGCGTTGCGGCTGATGTTGCCGTACAGCGCCGACGAGCCGGTGGTCATGGCGCACTCGCCCGAGACGAAGGTGGCATCGGCCGCGTTGCCGCGGCCCTTGTAGACGAACAGGCCCTGCTTGGCCATGTTGGCCAAGTTCTCGATGTGGCGCACGTGCAGCGGCGTGTTGACCGCCAGGCGCGTGCCGG
>JAEXBL010000296.1 GCA_023394015.1 Pseudomonadota bacterium
CCCATGCCCTGGCCGGCGCGGGGCTGCGTGCCGTGGGCGACGTCGAACTCGGCGCGGGTCAACTGGCCGTCGCCATCGCGGTCGATTTCCTTGAAGCTCAACGAGCTGGCGGCGCCCCGCATCGGCATGCCGGCCTGGGCCGCCGCGCTGCGGCGCTCGCCGCGCAGGGCGTCGAATTCGGCCTCGCTGATGGCGCCGCTGCCGTCGCGATCGAACTCCTCGAACGAGGCCGGGCCGAAGCGACCCCCGGCCATGGCACCACCGGCGGGCGCCCGGCCCGCGCCACGCGCCATGCCCGGCCCCTGGCGCCCCGGCCCGACGCGGGGCTGGTTGGCGTGGGCGGCGTCGAACTCGGCGCGGGTGAGCTGGCCGTCGCCATCGCGGTCGATTTCCTTGAAGGTCAGTGAGCTGGCGGCGCGGCGCATCGGCATGCCGGCCTGGGCGGCGGCGCTGCGGCGCTCGCCGCGCAGGGCGTCGAACTCGGCTTCGCTGATGGTGCCGCTGCCATCGCGGTCGAACTCCTCGAACGAGGCCGGGCCGAAGTTCTGCGGCCCCGGCGCGCCCATGCGCGGCTGGGCGTTGGCCGCCAAACAGGCGGTGGCGGCGGTCAGGGCAAGCAGGCTCAGGCGAATCGTCTTCATCACGGGCTCCTTTCTTGTCGCGGCCATCGGTCTGCGGCGCAGCGAGGGGCGCGACCATTTCAAATGCTGCACGTCGAGGACGATGATGCCGCCAATCGCTTATCGGCGTGTTAAGCCGCGTCAAGCCTGGCGGCTTTCTTGCGTGCAGTGCGGCAGCGCTGGCAGGGCAGGGGCGCCGCGCCCGGCCAGTCTAACGGGTGCTGCGACGGTGACGGCGCCAGGGGCTCAAGCAGCGTCGCCCGGCTGGGGCGTGGCCGATGCCGGCTCGCCCGCGAGCTGCCGCGCCGCGGCGATGGCGCCGGTGATGGCGGCGCGCGCCTGCGGGCTGTTCTTCCAGCAGCTCGACCCGGCCAGCTGCGCGCCGCGCGCCAGGATGTCGGCGGCGTTGGCGTGCGCCAGGTGCGCCAGCGACTCGATGCCCATCTGCTCCAGCCGCGCGATCACCGTCGGGCCGACGCCCTTGACGGCCAGCAGCGCGCGGCGCTCGCTCGGTGGAAACGGCATGGCGCGTCAGCCGCCGGCCTGCTGCTTGGCCAGCAGCGCGTCGTCGATGGCGTCGGCGCGCCGGGCCGCCGGGCGTTGGGTGTGCAGGCTGGCGAAGCGCGTGAAGGCCGGGCGCGCCTGCAGCAGCTTGAAGCCGAGGTAGAAATCGACGTAGGAGGCCACCAGCAGGTCGGCGGCGCTGAAGCTGTCGCCGGCCAGGTGCTCGCGGCCATCGAGCGCGCCTTCCAGCGTGCCCAGCAGATCGGCCTCGGTGCCGAAGCCGGCCATCTGCGGGTCGGGCAGCGGTGCGCCGGTGGCCTTGGTCACCATGAGCTGCTCCAGCGGTGCCATGAAGCTGATCCAGCGGTAGTACGGCCCGCGCGCCGGCGAGCCGACGGGCGGCGCCAGCTTTTTGTCGGGCACCAGGTCGGCCAGGTACAGGCAGATGGCGGCGTTCTCGGTGACGACCGTGTCGCGGTGCGTGAGCGCCGGCACCTTGCCCATGGGGTTGAGGGCCAGGTAGGCGGGCGCCTTCATGCTGGTGCCGTAGTCCAGCGGCACGGTGTCGTAGGGCAGGCCGGTTTCTTCCAGCATCCAGCGCGTGGTGCGGCCGCGCGACATGGGGTGGGTGTAGAAAGTCAGGGGTGCGGTCATGGTGGTTTCCTTGGCAGGTCAGGCTTCGGCGTTCCAGGCCATGGCCTCGATCTTGTGGCCGTCGAGGTCGCGTACGAAGCAGCCGTAGTAGGCCTCGCCGTAGTGCGGGCGCTGCCCGGGCGCGCCATCGCAGTGCGCGCCCTGGGCCAGCGCGGCCTGGTGGAAGGCGTGGACCTGCGCGTTGCTCTCGGCCAGGAAGGCGACGTGCACGCCGTTGGCGGTCTGCGCCGGCTGGCCGTCGTGCGGGCGCTGGATCCAGAACTCGGGGAAGGCGCGGCCGTAGGCGATGGCCTGGTGCTCGCTCAGGTCGTGCACGCGGCGAATGCCGAGCGTGGCCAACACGGCGTCGTAGAAGGCCGCGGCCTCGTCGAAGCGGTTGGTGCCCAGCGAGACATGGGACAGGGCAGAGGGCGGTGCGGTCATGGGAGGCTCCTTGGATCAGGGACGCCCATGGTGGCACGCGGCGATGACGGTTTCTGTCAGCAATGGTGCGCTACGTCAGCGCGTGCCCCAGCTGCGCGCGCCAGCGGCGGATCAGCGCATGGCGCCGCTCGGGGTAGCGGGCGCCGCTGTCGGCCAGATCGACCACGCGGTCGGCGCGGAAGTGGCGAAAGTCCTGGCGCAGCTCGCACCAGGCCGCGATCAGGCGTGCGTGGTCGAAGAAGGCCATGGCAAAGGGCCAGATGCGGCGCCGGGTGGTGGCGCCGTGTTCGTCGCGGTAGTGCAGGTCGAGCGCGTGCTCGTCGCGGATGGCGCGGCGCAGCACCGGCAGCCAGGGTGCGGGCCACTCGTCCTGCGGGCAGCGCGCGGGCACGAACAGGCCGCTGGTTTCGACGGCGAGGCGCAGCTCGGCCGGCAGCACGCCGCCGATGCGCTGCAGCGCGGCCTGGGCGGCGC
>JAEXBL010000299.1 GCA_023394015.1 Pseudomonadota bacterium
CGATCAGGCGGATGGGCTTGTTGGGGTAGGGATCGGCGGCATGCGCGCCGGTACTAAAGCAGACGCCTGCGATTGCGGCGGCCAGGATGGCCTTTGCTTGGGACAGCACGGTCAAGAGTCTTCTCCATATTATTGAATTCCGACCCGGCCGGCTTCTGTGGCCGGCGTCGGTGAAGCGTGCCTTGCGCAGATGCAGGCCCGGCCAACGCTTCGTGGGCGCCATTCCACACAGGAATTCCACCATGGTCAACCCGGATCTACCCTGACCGCCGGAGCTGATTTTCGGCGCGGCGCCGTTGCGCGAAGAAGACTGCAATACGGGAAAAAACCCAATGCTGACAAAGAGATGAACAGACATATAACCGCATCGATTGCGCAATCATTGCGCATTGAACGTGTCGTCATCAGCCTCCTTCACACATAAATCTCTGCATAACTTACAAGAATCTGATATTTTTCGGATGAGATTCTTGGCCGGTCTTGCAAGAAAACTATTGCGTTTGTTTCTGTCTGCGCCGTTCAATGGCGTTGGTTGATGTCCCCGCGGGGCAACGTGTAGTGCAGCGACGCACCGGGCCAGGGTTCCGTCCGTTTTTCAATCCCCGGTCTGTTTCGTCTTTCGCTGCCTTGCGCTGGCGGGAGGGGGCCCGGACATTCTCGGAACGCCATGTCGCTGATCCTGATCCTCGCTCTGCCGTTCGCCGGCAGCCTGTGCGCCGCGCTGCTGCCTTCCAACGCCCGCAATGCCGAGGCGTGGCTGGCCGGCCTCATCGCGCTGGTCTGTGTGGTTCTGGTCGCGGCCTTGTATCCCGACGTCGCCAACGGCGGCGTGGTCCGGTTCGATATGCCGTGGGCGCCGGCCCTGGGCCTGCAGTTCACCCTGCGCATGGATGGCTACGCCTGGCTGTTCGCGCTGATCGTCTCCGGCATGGGCGCGCTGGTGGTGTTGTATGCCCGCTACTACATGTCGCCGGAAGATCCGGTGCCGCGCTTCTTCTCGTTTTTCCAGGCCTTCATGGCTGCGATGCTCGGCGTGGTGCTGTCGGGCAACCTGATCCAGCTGGTGATGTTCTGGGAAATGACCAGCCTGGCCTCCTTCATGCTGATCGCCTACTGGCACCATCGCCTGGACGCCCGGCGCGGCGCCCGCATGGCGCTGACGGTCACGGGCGGCGGCGGGCTGTGCCTGCTGGCCGGCGTGCTGATCCTGGGCCATATCGTTGGCAGCTACGACCTGGACCGCGTGCTGGCCGCCGGCGACCTGGTGCGCGCAGACCCCTGGTATCCGGCCGTGTTGATCCTGGTGGCGCTGGGCGCGCTGACCAAGAGCGCCCAGTTCCCGTTCCACTTCTGGCTGCCCAACGCCATGGCGGCGCCCACCCCCGTGTCCGCCTATCTGCACTCGGCGACCATGGTGAAGGCGGGCGTATTCCTGCTGGCGCGCTTCTGGCCGGTGCTGTCGGGCACCGACGAATGGTTCTGGATCATCGGCGGCGCGGGGCTGGTCACGCTGGTGCTGGGGGCCTACGCGGCCATCTTCCAGCAGGACATGAAAGGCGTGCTGGCCTATTCCACCATCAGCCACCTCGGGCTGATCACGCTGCTGCTGGGGCTGAACAGCACGCTGGCGCTGGTGGCGGCCATCTTCCACATGATCAACCACGCCTCGTTCAAGGCCTCGCTCTTCATGGCGGCGGGGGTGGTGGACCACGAAACCGGCACGCGCGACCTGGGCCGCCTGTCCGGCCTGTACAAGGCCATGCCCATCACCGCCACGCTGGCCATGGTGGCGGCGGCCTCGATGGCGGGCGTGCCGCTGCTCAACGGCTTTCTGTCGAAGGAAATGTTCTTCGCCGAGACCACCTTCGTCAGCGGCGACCGGATCACCGAGATCGGCCTGCCGCTGCTGGCCACCATCGCGGGGGCGTTCAGCGTGGCGTATTCGCTGCGCTTCATCCTCCAGGTGTTCTTCGGCCCGCCGGCCACGGACCTGCCGCGCGCGCCGCACGAGCCGCCCCGCTGGATGCTGTTTCCCAGCGCGCTGCTGGTGTTCATGTGCCTGCTGGTGGGCGTGCTGCCCGGCCTGACCGTCGGCCCCTTCCTGGCCACCGCGGCCCAGAGCATCCTGGGGCAGGACATGCCGGAGTACAGCCTGGCCGTCTGGCACGGCGTGAACCTGCCCCTGGTGATGAGCCTGGTCGCCACCACGGCCGGCGTGCTGCTGTACCTGGCGCTGCGCGCGCACCAGCGCGCCAATCCCGGGCGCGTGCCCTTCATCTACCGCCTGGACGGGCGCCGCACCTTCGAGGCGCTGCTGGACGGCTCCAGCGTGGCCGCCGCCTGGCTGCTGCGCTGGCTGGCGTCCTCGCGCCTGCAGGTGCAGATGCTGCTGATCGTGCTGGGCACGCTGTTCGTCGCCTGGCTGCCGCTGCGCGCCGGCGGCTGGCTGGACGGGGCGGGCCGCCTGACCCCGGTGGACCCGGCCTTCGCGCTGCTGTGGCTGGTGGGCGCGGTCTGCGCCCTGGCCGCGGCCTACCAGGCCAAGTACCACCGCCTGGCCTCGCTGGCGCTGGCCGGCGGGGCGGGGCTGATCACCTGTCTGCCCTTCGTCTGGTTCTCGGCGCCCGACCTGGCGTTGACGCAGCTGTCGGTCGAGGTGGTGACCGTGGTGCTGCTGTTGCTGGGCCTGCGCTGGCTGCCGCGGCGCATCGCCCAGGACGACGATGAAAGCCTCAAGGCCACGCTGCAGGCGCGCGGACGCCGCCTGCGCGACCTGCTGCTGGCGGTGGCCGCCGGCGCCGGCATGTCGGCTTTGGCCTACGCGGTGCTCACGCGCCCGCAGGGCGAGACGATTTCCTCGTTCTTCGTGGACCACGCGCTGCCCGACGGCGGCGGAACCAATGTGGTCAACGTGATCCTGGTGGACTTCCGCGGCTTCGATACCTTCGGCGAGATCACGGTGCTGGGCATCGTGGCGCTGACCGTCTACGCGCTGCTGCGCCGCTTCCGTCCGGCCGCCGAAAGCGCGGACCTGCCGCGCCAGCAGATCGACCAGGACGGCGGCGTGCCGGCCGCGCCCGACATCAAGTCGCTGCTGCCGGCCGGCTCGATGATGGTGCCCACGGTGCTGGTGCGCCTGCTGCTGCCCACGGCCGCGCTGATCTCGGTGTATTTCCTGCTGCGCGGGCACAACGAGCCGGGAGGCGGTTTCGTCGGCGGCCTGATCTTCGCCACCGCCGTGATCCTGCAATTCATGGTCGGCGGCGTGTACTGGGTGGAGTCGCGCAGCCGC
>JAEXBL010000320.1 GCA_023394015.1 Pseudomonadota bacterium
CCCTGCCGGCGGCCGAGGTGGCGGCGCTGGCCAAGGTGCATCTGGCGCAGGAGGCGGTGGCCGCGGCCTGAGAAGGCGGCGCTGCTTGCGCTGGCCGTGTTGGCGCGGTGTTCGGGGCGCTGGCGCCTGTTCCTCCAACGCAAGCTGCGCAGCCTTTCATGCTGATCCGTCCTGCGGCGCCCGCATGGCCACGCGCCAGCCGGGGTTTTTCCGTTCGTTGATTGACCGCCTGCAGTGGCTTTCGTCCCCGGTGGATGCGGCCCGCTTTCCTACAGGCGGGTGGGCGGGTGGGCGGGTGCGGCCAAGAATGGGCCATTACCCTGGACAAGGAGCATCATCATGGCCCATTTCACCGCCGACGCCCACCACTTCACCATGACGGGCGCTTACTACCCCAAGGACCACGTCTTCGCCATGTTTGCCGATACCGCCGCGGCGCAGGCGGCGGCCGAGCGCATGGGTGCCGTGCCCGGCATCGGCGCCGTCAGCCTGGCCGAGCCGGCGGCCATCCAGCAAGCCTTTGCCGAGCGCGCGGCCGAAGTGGGTGGCGCCCCATCGGTGGGGCGCGAAGACCAGTTCATGCTGCGCTTCGTCGAACTGGCACGCGCGGGCAGGGCGGGCCTGCTGATCGAGACGGGCCGCGCCGACACCGCCGCGCTGAGCGCGGCCTTGGCCGCCGGCGGCGCGGTGCTGGCCTACCACTACCGCGCCCTGGTGATCGAAGAATTGATTCACCCCACCCCGCGCGCCGAAGCCGCGGCCGCCGGCAAGCTGTGACGCGGGCGGGCGTCTTGGGCCCTGGCGATGGCGCGCTGGCGCCTGCCGATCGCCGCGTCGGCCAAACCCGCCCGAAACCCTGCGGCGTGTCCAACGCCGGGACCATTCAAGCCACCGCATCGGGCCATGGCCAGCGGCGCGGCTCGGCATGCCCGCTGGCCCACGCTGTCAGGCCTGGCCGACACGGGCTGCGGGCCTTGGGCGACAGCCGGCGCGCCCGGCACGCCGCACAGTGGGGTCATGCCGGCGCCACGGCGCATGAAGCCGATGCCCATGCCGACCCGCCGGCAGCCGCCACCCGCACCAACCACCAAGGAGACGACATGGTCACCGATCGCAACAACACCCAACCGCCCGAGGAGCCGCCCACCGCGGCACCGGCCGGCATCCCTTCGCAAGACCCGCGCCTGAAGGCGCAGCAGCCGCTCACGCCCGAGGAGCGTGCGTCCGAGGCCAACTCCGTCGTCATGGGCGGCGGCATGGCCGCCGGCGCCGCGGCCGGGGCCGCCGTGGGCACCGCCGTTGGCGGCCCGGTGGGCACTCTGGTCGGCGGCACCGTGGGCGCCATTGCCGGCGCGCTGGGCGGTTATGCCGCCGTCAGCGCGGGCGATCCGCACTACGACTACTGGCGCGACAACCACATCGGCCAGCCCGAGTACGTGGACGGCTACACCTACGAAGACGACTACGCGCCCGCCTACCGCCTGGGCTACCAGGGCCGCGCCCGCTATGCCGACCGCGCCTGGGAGCAGGCCGAGGCCGACCTGCGCACCGACTGGGAAACTCTGAAGGGCCCATCCCGCCTGAGCTGGGAGCAGGCCCGCCTGGCCTGCCAGGCCGCCTGGAACCGCGTGGAGCGCCCGGTGCCCGGCGGCGATGCCGGCGGCGCGGGGCGCTGACGCGGCACGCGCCGGACCAGGTGACTCTGGTTCAGTTGCACCATTGACTGCCTGATCGGCTGGGCGGGGTTCCGCTTCAGCGCACAATCGGCCTTGTTTTCTGATCGGTCCCTGTGCCGATCAGCCTGCAAGTCTTGATCACCAGCGTTGTTCTCCATGCATTACCTGCCGCCCGCCGTTCGCCCGTTCCACCTCGGCCCCCTGGCTTTCGCCCTGTTCGGCCTGGGGAGCGGCGTGCCAGCGTGGGCTGCGCTGGATGACGCCGCCACGCCCGGCGAACACGCGCCCCGCATAGCAATGCAGTTGCACCACGTGCACGCTGCGGTCGAGCCGGGCAGCTTCTGGCAAATGGCGCAGGTATCGCAGGTGATGGACCCCATCGATGCCCCTGAGGCGCAGCCGGCCACGCCGGCCTCCGGCGACGGCGCGCCCGAAACCCCGGCGCCACCTCACCGCACGCCCCAGCCCTGGGCCTACGACGATCTGCCGCGCCCGTCCAGCGCCGAGCAACCGCCGGCCAACCGCGTCAACTTCCTCATCGGCGTCGCCGCCAACACCAGCCCCAACTTCTTTGGCGGCAAAAGCCAGAACTACAAGATCAAGCCCGTCGGCGCGCTGGAATGGGGTCGCTGGCGCCTCAGCAGCGGCGGTGGCTATGGCCTGATGGGGCAGGGCCGGCGCGACCGCGGCCGCGGTGCCCAGGCCGTGCTGCGTGAAACCGACCGCTTCAACCTCAGCCTGTCGCTCAGCGTCGACCGCGGCCGCGACGTGGCCGACACCGAGCGCCTGAAAGGCGTGCCCGACGTGCGCGCCACCCTGCGCGCGCGCCTGCGCGCCCGCTACAACCTCGGCCAGCGCTGGACGGCCAGCCTGGCCGCCTCGCAGGACATCCTCAACCGCGGCCGCGGCATGGAACTGGACGGCTGGCTCGGCTACCGCTGGCCTATCAGCGAAGCCACCCGCATGGACGTCGGCGTCGGCGCCTCATGGGGCAACAGCCAGTACATGCGCAGCCAGTTCGGCATCCCGCAGGCGTCCACGGTGGCAAGCGGCTACCCCGCCTTCAAGCCGCGCGGCGGCCTGTACCAGACTGAAATCGGTGTCGACATGGCCCATGCCCTGTCGCGTGCCTGGGTGGTCTTCGGCGGCCTGCGCTACTCGCAACTGCACGGCGACGCCCGCCGCAGCCCGCTCACCCTGCGCAGCCGCGGCGTATCGGCTACGGTGGGCATTGCCTGGCGCAATTGACAGCCTTGAGCGCCGGGTACTGACTTTCGCGCCGCCTGGGGGCGAAAGAACAAAAAAACGCCCAACCGAGAACGGTTGGGCGTGGATTCCTGGTGGAGAGGACGAGGATCGAACTCGCGACCTCCGCATTGCGAACGCGGCGCTCTCCCAGCTGAGCTACCCCCCCAATGAAGGTAGGTGTATTTTAGCGCGGCCTTGAATTTTCAGGGGCCAGCAGGGCTTCCATCTGCTTGCGAATGCGGTAGGCGTGGGTGCCGGTGTCGATGGCGACGTCGTCCCAGGTGAGGCACTGGCCTTGGGCGACCGGGCGCAGCAGCTTCACGTCGTGCGCCAGGCCCAGCGGCAGGCCGCCCAGGGCGACCGAGGTGGCGGCGGGCTGCAGCTTGCCCCACACCGTGTAGCCGCCTTCGCCGTCCAGCACTTCGCCGGGCTGCAGGTCGCGCTTGGCGGTGGCCACCACGTCGGCGTGCCAGCCCTGCGCCACGCCGGTGGGCTCGCCGCGCAGGGCGACGCTGGCCACGCTCTGGCCGACTTCCAGGCCGATCAGGTGCCAGCGCTTGTACAGCGTGAAGTAGCGGCCCGAGTCGTCGGTGTGGGCGTTGTATTCCTCGAAGCAGTGGCGGATGTAGTCGGTCTCGGCCTCCACCGTCACCCACACGCCCATGCGGATGTCGTAGTCGATGGGCGTGCCGTCGGGGCGCAGGGACGAGATGACCTCGACCATGCCCTTCTTCTCCAGCACGCCGCCCTCGCTTTGCGGGCGCGTCAGGTTGGGGATGTCGGCAATGCTGCCGGGCGGGTAGTGCAGGCCGGCGGCGGGCACGGCCAGGCCGGTGGCGTTGGCCACGGCGGTGCTTTCGATGGACGGCTTGCTGCCATCCAGAAAGCTGTTGAACATCTTGGGGTTGAGGCCGCCGCGCGCGGCCTGCTCGGGGGTCAGGCCGTAGTGGCCCCACACGGTCTCGGGCGTGCTTTCGCAAAAGTGCGGCAGCCACTTGTGGCCGCGCCCGGCCGCCACCACCGGAAAGCCGCAGGTGCGCGCCCAGTCCACCAGGTCGCAGATCAGCGCCGGCTGGTCGCCAAAGGCCATGGAATAGACTACGCCCGCCTCGGCCGCGCGGCGCGCCAGCAGCGGGCCGCAGAAGGCATCGGCCTCGACGGTGACGTTGACCACGTGCTTGCCATGGGCAAAGGCGTCCAGGCAATGGTCCACCGCGGCAATCGGGTGGCCGGTGCATTCGACCACCACGTCGATTCCCGGGTGGCGCACCAGGGCCTGCCAGTCGTCGCCGAGGTGGGTTTGGCCGCTGCGGAGGGCGGCGTCGATGGACGGCGCCTGCGTGCGCTCGGGTGCCCAGCCCACGCGCGCCAGGTTGGTGCGCGCGGTGTCGGGCGACAAGTCTGCAATCGCCGCCAGGTGCACGCCGGGCGTGCGCGGCACCTGCGCCAGGTACATGGATCCGAACTTGCCGGCGCCGATCAGGCCGACGCGGATGGGGCGGCCCTCGGCGGCGCGCTGTTGCAGTTGGCGGTGCAGGCTCATGGCGCGTGCTTCCTTTCAGTTATCCATGGCGCTCGCGTGATCCGCATGGCATGACGTCCATGACGAATGACCGCGCCCTGGCGAGCGCATGAGCAATGACAAAAAAGGCTTCGGCCGGCACGGCGCTTTGTCATTTGTCATTCGTCATGGCGCGAAAGCGCCAGTCATCGAGCGCAGCGAAGTCATCAGCGCATGCCGTTGCGGCGCGCCAGTTCGACGAACAGGCCCGAATGGTCGAGGTCGGCGTCGCCATGGTCGATGGCTTCGGCGTAGAGTTGCTCCAGCGCCGCGGTCACGGGCGCGGCAAAGTCCATCTCGGCGGCGGTTTCCAGCGCATTGCGCATGTCCTTGAGCTGCACCGTCATGCGCGCGCGCGGCGCGAAGTCGCGCTGCAGCATGCGCTCGCCGTGCAGTTGCAGGATGCGGCTGTCGGCAAAGCCGCCGGTGATGGCCTGGCGCACCTGGGCCGGGTCGGCGCCGCCTTTCTCGCACAGCAGCAGCGCCTCGGCCACGGCGCCGATGGTGATGCCGACGATCATCTGGTTGGCCAGTTTGGCGAGCTGCCCCGCGCCGGCCGGGCCGACGTGGGTGGCGCGGCCCAGCACCTCGAACACGGGCAGGGCGCGGGCGAAATCCGCCGCGCTGCCGCCGGCCATGATCGCCAGCGTGCCGGCCTCGGCGCCCACGGTGCCGCCGGAAACGGGGGCGTCGAGCTGGCCCACGCCGCCTTCGGCCAGGCGGGCCGCGTGTTCGCGTGCCTCGCGCGGCTTGATCGAGGCCATGTCGACGAACAGCGTGCCGGGCCGCATGGCGGCGGCCGCGCCCTGCTCGAACAGCACGCTGGCGACCACCGGGCCGTCCTCGAGCATGCCGATCACGAGGTCGGCCGCGGCGGCGGCATCGGCGGCCCGGGCGTGCACGGTGGCGCCATCGGCGGCCAGCGGGGCGGCCTTGTCGGCGCTGCGGTTCCACACGTGCAGCTCGTGCCCGGCCTGGCACAGCCGGCGCGCCATCGGAAAGCCCATGCGGCCGGTGCCCAGCAGTGCCAGTTTCATGTGTTTGCTCCTCAAAATATAGCTATCGACGCTTGGAAAACCAGCGCTGCGGGCCATTCTAGGCCGCAATCCGGGGCGGGCGCCGGCGCCGCCACGGGCGCGAAACCTTTTGCGACAATAGCGCCATTCATGGCCCGCCTTTCCGACTCCTGCCGCCGAGACCAGCCCGACACCCAGTGGCTGGAGCGCATGTACAACAACCGCCTGCGGGTGCCGGAGCATGGCGATCACTTTGCCCGCTGGGCCGCCGAATCGGCGCTGGCGCGCCGCAGCCTGCCGTGCGAGCTGGACCTGCCCTATGGCGATGCGCCGCGCGAGCGGCTCGACGCCTTTGCCGCCAGGGCCAGGGGCGCGCCGCTGGTGGTGTTCATCCACGGCGGCTACTGGCGGGCGCTGGACAAGTCCATGCACAGCTTCGTCGCCGCCGCGCTGCACGACGCCGGCGCGGCCGTGGTGGTGCCCAACTACACGCTGTGCCCGCAGGCCAGCATCCAGCAGATCACGCTGCAGATGGCGCGCGCCGTGGGCTGGGCCTGGCGCCATGCGCGCAGCCTGCGGGCCAGCCCGGCGCGCATCAGCGTCATCGGCCACTCGGCCGGCGGCCACCTGGCGGCGATGATGCTGGCCTGCGCCTGGAAGGTGTTCGACCCTGATTTGCCGGCCGACGTGGTCAAGCGCGCCATGGGCCTGTCGGGCCTGTACGACCTGGCGCCGCTGATGCACGTGCCCAGCCTGCAGGAGGTGCTGCGCCTGACGCCGCAGCAGGTGCACGATGCCAGCCCGGCGCGCCTGCCGGCACCGGCGCGCGGGCGCTTCCTGGCCCTGGTGGGCGGCGATGAAAGCGGCGAGTACCTGCGCCAGAACCGCGCCCTGCAGCAGGCCTGGGGCCGCGAGCGCGTGCCGCTGGCCACGGCCCTGCCGGGCCTGAACCACTTCAGCATCGTCGATGCGCTGACCACGCCGGGCCACCGCGTGCACCGGCTGGCGCGTGAGCTGATCCGCTGAGGGCGACCGCCGCGCTCATCATCGGGGCATGGCCGCGCCGCGGCTATGCTTGGCCGCCATGGACTTCATGCCGCCCGACATGGCCTACGCCGCGCTGGTCTGCGTGCTGGCCTACGTGGTGCTGGGCCTCACCGGCTTTGGCTCGGCGCTGATCGCCGTGCCGCTGCTGGCCTGGCGCTGGCCGCTGGTGGAGGTGGTGCCGATGGTGCTGGTGATGGACGTGGTGGCCTCCATCCTGCTCGGCGGGTTGAACCTGCGCGAAGTGCGCTGGGGCGAGCTGCGCCACATCGGCCCCGGCATGCTGCTGGGCGGGCTGCTGGGGCTGTGGCTGTCGGCGCGCGCCACCTCGGCCTGGCCGCTGCTGGTGCTGGGCGCCTACGTGGCCTGGGTGGGCGTGCAGGCACTGCGCACGCGGCCTGCGACTGCGGCGCCGCCGCGCCAGCCGCACCCGCGCCTGGGCTGGGCGTACGGTGGCGCCATGGGCCTGGTGCTGATGCTGTTTGCCACCGGCGGGCCGCTGCTGCTGGCCTGGCTGGCACGGCGCGGCTTTGACGCGCGCGCCATGCGCGCCACCACGCCGGCGCTGATCGTGTCGCCGTGCTGATGGTGCTGGGGATGATGGCGGCCAACGG